>NZ_JCBANU010000020.1:0-111544 GCF_059816145.1 Methylobacterium sp. 001424705
GCCCGTCATAGACCACAGAGAACTCCTGCCGGCTCATTGGCACGTCCTCAACCTGGGCCATTTGCACTCCCTCGTATTTGCGAGGGAGGAGTGCAAATTGTGGTTAGGCTGTCCATCCATGAGTTGACCGTGCTGAATACGTCCTTATGGCTCTGTGGTAAAACTGATGCACCCAAGCGGGTGATCGCTCTGTAGCATGAGAACAGAAGCGGAATGAATTTGTGCCACGGCTTTGGCCCCCTCTTCAAAACGCAATTCTTCAAGCGGCATATGCCTGCTCAAATGATGGCATTTGCTCCATAAGGCTGGCGATCTGAGCAAAGCGTGTTTCGGGGCGTCGCCGGGTCGCTCGACCGGGGGCCGGGCGAAGCCCCATTCGGGGCGGCGCTCGGTCGCGTGCCGGTGCGGCCGGCCCTGCCCCATCTGGTGGCGGTGACATCGGCCCGGATGCGAGGGAGAGGCGTAACGATGATCGACCCGGCCCATTCCGCCCGCAGCTTCGCGCTGACCTTCGCCGGGCGTCGCGTGCCGACGCCCTACGACGTCGTCGGCAGCGGCCCCGAGGCCCTGCTGCTGCCGGCCCTGTCCTCGATCTCGGCCCGGGTCGAGATGCGGCCCCTGGCCAAGGACCTCGGCCATGCCTATCGCTGCCTCGTGCCGGACTGGCCGGGCTTCGGCGACCATGTCCGCGCCCGGGTGCCGATGAATCCGGAGACGATGCACGCCTTCCTCGACGCCCTGCTGGCGGCGGCCCCCGGGCCCTACGCCCTCGGGGTCGGGGCCGGCCACGCCGCCGGCTACCTCGTGGCCGCCGCCCGGCGCCATCCCGGGGCCTTCGCGCGCCTCGTCCTCGTCGCCCCGACCTGGCGGGGGCCCCTGCCCACCGCCCTGGGGCCCGAGCGCCGGGGCCTGTTCGCCGGCCTGCGCCGGGCCGTCGAGTTGCCGCTCCTGGGCGACGCCCTCTACCGCATCAACATCAGCCGCCCCGTCATCGGCCGGATGATGCGCGCCCACGTCTATGCCGACCCCGACCACGTCACGCCCGGGGTCATCGCCGACAAGCACGCCATCACCCGCCAGAACGGCGGGCGCTTCGGCACCGCCGCCTTCGTCACCGGTGGCCTCGACCCGTTCGCGAATCGCCGGGACTTCCTCGACCTGTTCGAGGCCCCCGGCCTGCCGCCGGTCCTGGTCCTGCGGCCGGAGCGGGCGCCGCGCCGCTCCGGCGCCGAGATGGACGCGCTGATCGCCACCGGCCGGGTCGCGCGGGCCTCGGTGCCGGGGGCGCTCAGCCCGCACGAGGAATATCCGGGCGAGGTCGCGGCCGCGATCCGCGCCGGCTGAGCGGCGCGGGGCGACCCCCCCGCGACCTCGACACGACCCCGCCGGTATACCGGCGCGTCCCTCAGCCCCGCCGCAGCAGGCGTCCGCCGGCGAGCCCGTTGGCCCCGATCACGAGACCGACCACGAGCGCGTGCAGGGCGAGGTCCGTCGCAGTGGCGTCGTGCGGATGGAACGGCACCAGGAGCGCCGCCGCGGCCGCCGCCGCCGAGAGCCCCGCCAGCGCCGCCGTGAGGTTGGGGCGCAGGGGACAGGCCCGCCGCAGCATCCAGACGAGGACCAGCGACAACGGAAGCGAGACGGCGAGCAGGAAGGCGACGCACCCCCCGGTCTGATGCATGTCGGCGGGGTCGGCCCCGGGGACCGCCCAGTCGCGCAGGCAGCCGGCGCCGCTGGCCCCGATCCAGAATGCGGCCGGCGCCAGGGGCAGGAGCGCCCAGGCGGAGGCGCGCCCCGGCACGCTGGTCTGGAACGCGGCGACCGCCGCCGCGACGGCGGTCAGCACCGCGCCGAGGGCGGCGTAGCGCAGATCGGCCACCGCCATGCGGATGCGCAGGGCCTCGAGATCGGCGAAGGGCATCAGGGCGAGCCCCAGCCCGACGGCGGCCGCGCACCAGGCGAGCGCCCGAAAGGCCGGCCCGGGCAGGCGCCGGACGGGCCGCAGACCGCCGGCGAGGCTGTCCATCAGGCGGTCATGCGAAGACGTGCGGGCCGTGTCAGACATCGTGGGTTCCTCGCTCGCCCGGCCGGGACGCGGCCTCGTCCCGGTCCGCGGAACCCGATCCCAGCGTCCGTCGCAGGGCCTTCAAGGCCCGGTGCAGGTTGACCTTCAGGGCACCCTTGGTGCGCCCCGTCAGGGCGGCCGTCTCCTCCAGGCTGCGCTCCTGAAGGGCGAGATGCTCCACGGCCTGGCGCTGGCCTTCCGGCAGGGCGGCGACGGCGCGGGCCAGGACCCGCTCCCGGTCGCGCGCCTCCAGGCGGTGGCCCGGCGCCGGCCCGCGATCGACCTCCGCCTCGTAGGCGATGGGGTCGTGGACTTCCCGCGGGCGGCGACTCGCCCGGCGCATCCCGTCGATGGCCCGGCGCTGGGTGATGGCGCGCAGCCAGGGCAGGAAGGGCCGGGCCGGATCGTAGGTCGCCCGCGCCCGGTGGATCGTCAGCAGCACGTCCTGCACCACATCGTCCACCGCCTCCGCCCGGACCCCCTGCGCCCGCGCCAGTCCGGCGATCACCGGAAGGCAGTCGCGTAAGAGGCGGCGATAGGCCTCCGCGTCGCCCGCCTGGGCGGCCGCCATATCGCACGCCAGAGCCTGATCCCGGCTCATGCGCTCGGTGCGCCCGCTGGCCGCCGCGGCGGGCCGGGCGACCGTCGCCCAGCCGAAGGGGTCGCGGGCCTGCGGGGGCGGCCGATCGTGTCCGGCCGGGACGGCACAGGCCATCGGGGGTGCTCCATGATCCGAGAGGTCGACATCCGGCATGTCGGCTCTCTCGCATCAGGCTTGTTCGCGCCGGGCTTCCCGGAGGTTACGGACCGCATGGGACCGACGTCACGATCGTCGCCCTCTCACTCGGCCAAGCGGAAGCGGTCGACGTCGCGCAGCAGATCGAGGAAGGCGCGGGCGCCGTGGTCGAGGGCACGATCCCCGGCTTCCGCGGTACCGAGGCGGGCGTCGCCGATGGCGCCGGCCGGGTTGAGGTCTTCCGCCCGCCAGGCGAAGGCGGCGGGACGACCCGCGCGCAGATGGGTGAAGGTCCGCTCCATCGCCAGCGTACGCGGCGTGAAATCCGCGATCTCGGAACGCCGCACCAGATCCGGCCGCAGGGCCAGCATCAGGGCGGTCTCGATACCGCCGCCATGGATGCCGTGACGGATCTCCGCCTCGGGGAACAGCCCGTCGGGATAACCGAACCGACTCCAGGCGGTGGTCACCGCCACCATGGCGTGGCGCCCGCGCAGATCCCCCGCCACGAGATCGATCAGGCCGCTGTTGCCACCATGCGAGGTCACGATGACGAGCTTGCCGCAGCCGCCGCGGCGGACGGCATCGCCGATCCCGGTCCAGGCCTGCAGGGCCGTCACGGTGGTCAGCGACAGGGTCCCGGGAAAACTCTCGTGCTCGTTCGACTTGCCGACGAGCTGGACCGGCAGGAGCAGGACGTCGAGATCATGAGCCGGCAACGTCATGAGACGCGCGAGATAGCCCTCGGCGATGATCGCGTCGGTGGCCAGCGGCAGGTGCGGGCCGTGCTGCTCGATGGCGGCGACGGGCAGCACCGCGATCGTGCGACCCATGTCGCGATCCCGGATCTCGTCCGTCGTCAAATCGGCCCATTGGCGTATCGGCATCGCCGCTCTCCTCGGGCGAAGCGATCGAGACGCTGCGCGCCATCCTGCGTGCCACGGAAACCATGCCTCATCCAAGAGGGGCTGCCGCACCGTCGAACGCGAAGCGGGCCGGGGCGCGTAAACGCCCCGGCCCCCCTCTCAGGCAATGGATCGATGATTCAGCGGGTGCGGCGCAGGAGCCAGCCGGCGCCGAAGGCGGCCGCGGCCACGAGGAGGAGGGTGGGACCTTTGTTCTCGTCGGCCCGGCGGGCAACGGCGCGGCCGCGTCGCACGGCCTCGTTCTGATAGAGCCGGCCGCGGTCCTGGAGGGCGCCCGCGATGGCCCGGCCCCTGTGGCGGGCCTCGTCGACACGGTGGGCTCCGTCGCGCTGCAGGTCATCGGCGGCATGACGGGCCCGGCCATAGGCAGACTGGACGGCACCGGCCGCCTGGTCGTAGGCGCCCTCGGCCTGCGGACGGACCCGTCCGGTCACGGCACCGAGGGCCGAGCGCCCGCGGCCCTGGATGTTCCGGATTCCACCCTCGATCTGGTCGCGGTTCATCTTGAAGATCCTTCTCGTCTCGGCCCTAGTCAGAACACCCGAACGCGCGCGGGCACTCCGGCCAGGACTGTTTCGATGATGCTGTGGGTCGGCCCGACGGCGCGATGCCTCGGCCCGTCAGGGACCGAGGCGAAGGGACGATCCGCTCAGATCTTCTTGACGGCGTCGGCGGCGCTCTGGGCCGCGCCCTTGATGCCGTCCTTGGCATCGCCGACGGTCTTCTGGGCTTCGCCCTTCAGTTCCTGAGCCTTGCCCTCGGCCTGCAGCTTTTCATTGCCGGTGGCCGAACCGATGCCTTGCTTGATGTTGCCGACGGCCTCGTTGGCGAGACCCTTGATCTTGTCCGTCGTGCTGCTCATCAAACGCTCCGTAAAGTTGGTTCCAGGCTGATCGTCCGGACGCAGGATGCCACCCGGCGTCGTCTGGCAAGCGTAACGGTGCCTGCTCCCGTTGGTTCCATATCCGACAGTTTCCCGCCTGGCCTGAGCCTGTCCACTGCACTTCTGATGTCGCACCGCAAACGTCGTCCTTTGCACTGCAAGAAATTCTACGGGCCGAATGCGCGGATTGAGCAGCATCTCAAATTTTTTCGGGGCTTAACCCAAAAATTTTGCAGACGAACCACAGGTTTGGCCGAGGTATAGCTCCTTGAATTCAAAATAATTGCCGATAAAACCGAAATCCGCAAACAAGAGTTGAGTCAAGGAAGACGCCCATGACCGCGCGTACTGCTGCGCCTGTCCCGCCCGGGACGACGTCGATCGCGCCCGCCGACGTTGCTGCAAGCCGCAGGGAGCTTGCTGCGAAAGTGGATGCGCCACCGCTCGGCCGGTGGGGACAGCTCGTCCTCGGCGTGCTCTGCATGTCGATGATCGCCAACCTGCAGTATGGCTGGACGCTGTTCGTCGATCCGATCCAGCAGAAGTTCGGCTGGGAACGCACCGCGATTCAGTGGGCCTTCACGATCTTCGTGGTGATGGAAACCTGGTTGGTGCCGATCGAGGGCTGGTTCGTCGACAAGTACGGCCCGCGCCTCGTCACCATCTTCGGCGGCGCCCTCTGCGCGCTGGGCTGGGTGATGAATTCCTACGCCGACACGCTGACCATGCTCTATGCGGCCGCCGCGATCAGTGGCGTCGGCGCGGGCGCGGTCTACGGCACCTGCGTCGGCAATGCCCTGAAGTGGTTTCCCGACCGGCGCGGCTTCGCGGCCGGCCTCACCGCGGCCGGTTTCGGCGCGGGCTCGGCCCTGACCGTGATCCCGATCGCCAACATGATCCGCGATTCCGGCTACCAGCACACCTTCTTCGTGTTCGGCCTCGGCCAGGGCTTGGTCGTCATGCTGGCGGCCCTGCTCCTCGTCTCCCCGAGCGCCGCCTTCAAGGATCGGATGCTGGCCGGCCGCACCGCGACCGTGAACACCGTCACCCGGCGCCAGTACTCGACCGCCGAGATGGTCCGGACGCCGGTCTTCTGGCTGCTCTACCTGATGTTCGTAATGATGGCCGCCGGTGGCCTGATGGCGGCCGCCTCCCTCGCTCCCATCGCCAAGGACTTCAAGGTCGCGGGGGTCGAGGTCTCGCTCATCGGCATTACCCTGCCGGCCCTGACCTTCGCGCTCACCATCGACCGGGTGCTCAACGGTGTGACGCGCCCGTTCTTCGGCTGGGTCTCGGACAAGATCGGGCGCGAGAACACGATGGTCATCGCCTTCATGATCGAGGGCGCCGGCATCCTGGCGCTCGGCATGTTCGCTCATATCCCGATGGCCTTCGTGCTGCTCACCGGGCTCGTGTTCTTCGCCTGGGGCGAGATCTACTCGCTGTTCCCCGCCACCTGCAGCGACACCTACGGCGACAAGAACGCGGCGGCCAATGCCGGCCTTCTCTACACCGCCAAGGGCACCGCCGCCCTGCTCCTGCCGATCCTGCTCATGATCCAGGCCAAGACCGGCTCGTGGCAGAACGTGTTCTACGCCGCCTCCGGCATGGCCTTCCTGGCCGGGTTCCTCGCGCTCTTCGTGCTGAAGCCGATGCGCGCCCGGTTCATCGCCCGGAGCTGACCCGATGGCACGCTGGCTCCGCTACCTCCACCACGGCGCGAGCGGCTTCGGCCGCCTCGACGGCGAGACCATCCACGTTCATGCGGGCGATCTGTTCGCCGATCCGACACCCACCGGCGCGATCCTGCTGCTGTCCGAGGTCACCCTCGACCTTCCGTGCCGACCGTCGAAGTACATCGCCCTGTGGAACAACTTCCACGCCTCGGCCGAGAAGCAGGGGCTCACCCGGCCCGATGTGCCGCTCTACTTCGTGAAGCCGGCGAGCTGTTACCTCGCCAGCGGGCAGACGATCACGGCGCCTGAGGGCTCAGGCCGGCTGCTGTTCGAGGGCGAACTCGGGATCGTGATCGGCCGGCGCGGCCGAGACCTCACGCCGGAGACGGCGGCCGCGCACATCTTCGGCTACACCTGCGTGAACGACGTCACCGCGCTGGAAGCGCTGAAAGCCGACTCGAGCTTCGTGCACTGGACACGCTCCAAGGGCTTCGACGGTTTCGGCCCCTTCGGTCCGGTGATTGCCACCGACATCGATCCCGAGGGGCTCGATGTGGCGGTGCGGGTGAACGGACGCGAGCGCCAGCGCTATCCGCTCGCCGACATGATGCGCCGGCCCGCCGAACTCGTGGCCGAGCTTTCTCGGGACATGACCCTGGAGCCCGGCGACCTCATCGCCTGCGGCACCTCGGTGGGCAGCGGCCCGATCCCCAGGGGCGCCACGGTAGAGGTCGAGATCGCCGGCATCGGCGTGTTGTCGAACGGCGTTTCATGAGACACCCGACTCCCACGAAGCGGACGTGATCAGGACAGGTTTTGAGGACACCCATATGAGCATCGCGATCGTCGGCGCCGGCGCCATCGGAGGATTTCTCGGCGTGCGCCTCGCCCATGCGGGCGAGGACGTCACCTTCATCGCGCGCGGCGCCAACCTCGACGCCATCCAGCGAAACGGCATGCGGCTGATCGAGGAGGACGGCTCCGAGATCCACGTCACGAACCTGAAGGCCACCAAGTCCATGGCCGAGGCGGGCCAGCACGACATCGTGCTCCTCACCGTCAAGGCGCATCAGGTCGGGCCGATCGCAGCCGACCTTCACCACCTCATCGGACCCGAGACGATGGTGGTGACGATGCAGAATGGCATCCCGTGGTGGTACTTTTCGCAGGGGTATGGCGGGGACCTGACGGGTACGCACCTGGAGACCGCCGATCCGGCCGGCCTCATCGCCCAGCACCTCGACCCGAAGCACGTCATCGGGTCGGTGGTGTACCCGGCGGCCGTGCTCACCGAGCCCGGCGTGGTTCAGGTGGTGGAGGGCCATCGCTTCGGCCTCGGCGAGCTCGACGGCTCGATGTCGGCGCGGGTGCAGTCCCTGGCCCAGACCTTGATCAAGGCGGGCTTTCGCGCACCGGTGACCAGCGACATCCGGGCGGAGATCTGGCTCAAGCTGTGGGGCAATCTCAGCTTCAACCCGATCTCGGCGCTGGCCCACGCCACCCTGGTGGA
Organism: Methylobacterium sp. 001424705; assembly: GCF_059816145.1. Taxonomy (NCBI): domain Bacteria; kingdom Pseudomonadati; phylum Pseudomonadota; class Alphaproteobacteria; order Hyphomicrobiales; family Methylobacteriaceae; genus Methylobacterium; species Methylobacterium sp. 001424705. Next base: position 7,797 of record NZ_JCBANU010000020.1, read on the forward strand.
CATCTGCCAGTTTCCCGAAACCCGGGCGCTCGCCGCCGACATGATGCGGGAAGCGGAGACGATCGCGAACCGCCTGGGCGTCACCTTCAAGCTCGGCATCGAGCGCCGCATCGCGGGGGCCGAGAAGGTCGGTGCCCACAAGACCTCGATGCTGCAGGACGTGGAGGCCGGGCGGCCAATCGAGCTCGAGGCCCTGGTCGGCTCGATCATCGAACTCGGGCGCCTCACCGACACCCCGACGCCCCATATCGACACCGTCTACGCCCTGATGCGCCTCCTCGCCCAGAGCCTGGAGCGGGCGCAGGGGCGCCTCTCCATCACGCCGGCCTGAACCCCAGACATTCGAGGACGATGACCATGGCCGAGACCGCCGCACCGACGACCGCCGCCACCACTCTCCAAGCCCTGATCCGCGCGGGGGCCAGGGAGGCCACCGCCCTGTCGAGCCCCGGTGGCGTGCCTCTGACCTTCGGCCGTCTCCGTGCGCTCACGGACCGGACGATCGCGGCCCTCAACGCGCAGGGCATCGGTCGGAACGATCGGGTCGGCATCGTCCTCGACAACGGGCCGGAGATGGCGGCCGCCTTCATCGCCATCGGAGCGGGCACGACGGCGGCCCCCCTCAACCCGAGCTACAAGGCGGACGAGTTCACGTTCTACCTCTCCGACCTCAACGCTCGCCTGCTGGTCGTCGCCGCGGGCTCCGAGAGCCCGGCCGTGGCCGTGGCCGCGCGCCTGGGCGTACCTGTGGTGCGCCTGACCCCCACCCCGGCAGAAGGCGCGGGCAGCTTCACCCTGTCTTTCGAGGACTCCACCGCAGCCCCGGCGGCCCAGGGCGGCCCAGCCCATCCCGACGATATCGGCCTCGTGCTGCATACCTCGGGCACCACCTCGCGCCCCAAGATCGTGCCCCTCAAGCAGTCGAACGTCTGCGCCTCGGCCCGCAACATCCGCACCACCCTGGCCTTCACGGCCGAGGATCGCGGTCTCAACATCATGCCGCTGTTCCACATCCACGGGCTGATCGCCGGCATCCTGGCGCCGCTCTCGGCCGGCGGCCAGGTTTGCTGCACCCCGGGCTTCAACGCCCTGAAGTTCTTCGGTTGGATGAGCGAGATCCGCCCGACCTGGTACACGGCGGTGCCGACGATGCACCAGGCGATCCTCGGCCGCGCCTCCCGCAACCGGGAGACCATCGAAGCCAATCCCCTGCGCTTCATCCGCTCGTCTTCCTCCTCCATGCCGCCGCAGGTCATGAAGGAGATCGAGGAGGTCTTCGGCGCACCCCTGATCGAGGCCTACGGCATGACGGAGGCTTCCCACCAGATGGCCTCGAACCCGCTGCCGCCGCGCCCGCACTACGCCGGCTCGGTCGGTCTCGCGGCCGGTCCGGAGATCGCCATCGTGGACGAGGATGGCGAGCCCCTGCCCGCCGGTGAGACCGGCGAGATCGTCATCCGCGGCGACAACGTGATGTCGGGCTACGAGAAGAACGACAAGGCCAATGCGGAGGCCTTCACCAAGCAGGGCTGGTTCCGCACCGGCGACCAGGGCTCGCTCTCACCCGAGGGCTACCTGACCATCACGGGGCGCCTCAAGGAGATCATCAACCGAGGCGGCGAGAAGATCTCGCCCCGCGAAGTCGACGAGATTCTCATGGACCACCCGGCGGTGTCGCAGTGCGTCACCTTCGCGATGCCGCACGACAAGCTCGGTGAGGACGTCTGTGCCGCGATCGTGCTGCGCGAGGGACACCACCTTGTCGAGAAGGAGTTGCGCGGCTTCGCCTCGGAGCGTCTCGCCGCCTTCAAGGTGCCGGCCAAGATCATGATCCTGGACGAGATCCCGAAGGGCGCCACCGGCAAGCTCCAGCGGATCGGCCTGGCGCAGAAGCTCGGTCTGGTCTGACGCCGGAACGAACGGGGCAGGTCCGGGATATCCCGGACCTGCCACACGGGGCCGTCCGAGCCTCGGCGCCCCTCAGGCCGACAGGACCTTGCCGACGCGGCCCTCGATCGCGTTCCATACCGAGACCGCCAAGTCCGGCCCGCCGAGGCGCCTGATCGCCCGAATGCCGGTCGGCGACGTCACGTTGATCTCGGTGAGATTTCCGTCGATCACGTCGATCCCCACGAGGATCAGGCCCCGGCGCTTCAGCTCCGGGCCGATGGCGGCGCAGATCGCGCGCTCGCGCTCCGTGAGATCCGAAGCCGCCGCTGCACCGCCTCGCACCATGTTCGAGCGGATGTCGTTGAGGGCGGGCACCCGGTTGATCGCGCCCATCGGCTCGCCGTCCACCAGGATGATGCGCTTGTCGCCCTCGGTGATGCGCGGCAGGAAACGCTGCACGACCCATTGTTCGCGGAAGGTCACCGAGAACAGGTCGAACATCGAGCCGAAATTCGCGTCCTCCGGCAGGACCCGAAACACCGCAGCTCCGCCATGCCCGTGCAGGGGCTTCATCACGATGGCGCCGTGCTCGGCCCGGAACGCCTCGATCTCGGCCTTGTCGCGGGTGATCAGGGTAGGGGGCATCAACTCGGGAAAATCGAGGACGAACAGCTTCTCGGGCGCATTGCGGACCTCGGCGGGGTTGTTCACCACGAGGGTCCGCGGGTGGATCCGCTCCAGCATGTGGGTTGCGGTGATGTAGGCCATGTCGAAGGGCGGGTCCTGACGCATCAGGACCACATCGACGCTCGACAGATCGATGCGCTCGACCGGCCCAAGAGTGGCGTGCGCCCCCTCCACGTCCTGCACCGTGAGGGCCTCGACGCGGGCCGTCACGACCTGACCCTGCATCGACAAGCGATCCGGCGTGTAGTGCAGCAACCGGTGTCCCCGGGCCTGGGCCTCGAGCAGGAGCGCGAAGGTGGTGTCCCCGGCGATCCGGATCGTTTGGATCGGGTCCATCTGCACCGCGACGGTCAGGGTCATGCTGTCAAACCTCTGTCTGGGAACGGGCAGCGTCGTTGCCCGTCCCGCCCGTGATGCGGTGTGCCGTGCGGCACCTTACTTCTGCGATTTCCCGCCGGTGCGGCGGTCGTAGTCGCCGATGGCCGCCTTGCACTCGGGCGACAGGCGGGCGCGGTTGCGATCCATGCAGCGCTCCGCATCCTGGCTATTGGGATCCACGCCGGCACAGAGGCGGAAATAGTCGTTGGCGCATCCCAGCTGCAGGCCCTGGTCCTCACGCTGGGCCTGGGCCGGGCTGACCGCCACCATCAGGAGGGCGAACGGCGCAATCCGCAGGGCCGTGCTGAGTCCTCTGGTCGAGCTCAAGAGTCGGGAGATAACCACGCGCATCCGGCGGTGTCCTTCAATCGAAATGGGGTGTGCGAAAGGGAAATGTGTTGGATGGGAGAGTGCGTTCGCGAAAAGTCAGGCCGTTCGAACGGAAGCGACACGGCATATCGGGCGCGACCGGCCCTTAGCAAGCGCTCCCGCCGCCGCGTGTTCCATGCCGTCGATCCCGCGTCCGGCGGGGTTCGAAGTGTCGCCGTAATGCCGATCCCGCAAAAAAAGCCCCGCTCGCCGGGCGAGCGGGGCCGAGTACAAGGGAGGAAATGCCCGCCATGGGCAGCTCACGCCGTCGCAAATAGCGGGCCATGCCATGGGCCGAGGGCGTGGCAGGGAAGCCACGCCCGACTGGCCCGCTGCGACCGAGGCACGGAAGAGAGAGCCGTTCCGGCCATCGCAAGGTTCCGTTAACCACCCCATGCTGATCTCTGACGGCATCACCCCGACACCGGAACGGCCCGGATGCGGCGGGAGCAGGCCCGGCGACGGCTCGCCTCAGAGATCGAACGGAATCGGAAACCAGCCGATGAACACCCACAGGTTGCCCGACACCGGCGGCGCCGATCGCCGCCCCGAGCGTCCGACGGCCACGGTCGTGACGTTCCCGGCTACGGCGCGCCGCTTCCGGAGAGCGGACGCGGATGCGCCGCGGGGCGCCATTCTGCTCTTCACCGGAATTCGCTACGAGCGCATGCCCGAGTCGGAAGCTCCCGCGCCGCGCCTGCGCCGCCGTTCCTGACACCCGGCCGACGCGCCCCCGCATGGTGTCCTTATTCCGAACCGGACGTCGGCAGGCCCTCCGGCTGCATGCGCTGCGCCTGATACCCCTCGCGATCCCGGCGCTCCTCGCCGGCTGCGCGCAGGAGGGGGATTTCGGGCGGCCCAAAACCGGCGCCTGGAACAGCCTGATCGAGACCACCGGGACCCTGGCGGCGCGGGAGCGCGAGGAGCCGGCCTCCGCCTTTCCCTTCACCGACGAGGAACGCGTCCTGCGCGACCGCGCCTGGCGCTTCCTCATGCCAGCGGCCGGGCACGACGCGTTCACGGACATTCTCGCCAATCTCACGCGCGCCCGGGTGCTCCCCGCCTCCTGGCGGACCGACGATCCGGCGGCCTATCACGACACGCTGATGGCACAGAGCTTTCGCTCGCCGGTCTCGCGCTACCGGCGCCTGTCGGAGGATATCGGCACCGATGCCCGGCTGATCCCGCAATTCGCCGCCCTGGCGGTGCGGGTGAAGGAGGGCGACGCCCTGCGCCTGCGCAGCTTGCCCTTCGCCAAGAGTCTGGACGACGGCGATGTGCGCCAAGCCGCCATGCGGGTGGCCGAGAACCGGTGCCTCATCGCCTGGGTCCGCTTCGAGACCGGTCGCCGCTCCCGCCGCTACCGCTATGCTCTCGAGCATCTGCTGATCGAGGCGCCAGGGCCGGAAGGCGTGTCGGTGGAAGGGACCCTGGCCGCCCTCGACGGGCGGCGTCCCCTGCTCGATCCGTTGGTGCCGCCGGAAGCCGAGGCCCGATGCGGGCTCCTGCCGGAGGCGGAGGGCGTGGTCGCGGTCGCAGCGCCGAGGCCGATCGTCGCCAAGAATTGAGGAGTGCCTCAGCCGCCGGTCTTCTCGTCGCCGGGGCTGTCGACGGTGCAGGAGACCGCCTGTACCGCCGCGTCGGCTGCCGTGCGCTGGCTTGGCAGGGCCGCGATCACCCGCACCACCACGAAGCCCCGGGTGTCGCCGGCGACGATGCGGACATCGTGGCTGACCTCGTCCTCGTCGGCATTGGCGAGCGCCTCGTCGTATTGGGACCGGGTGAGCACCACGAGGTCGAGGGCGCCGCGCACCGCCGCCTGGTCGGTCACCGCGTAGAAAGCCCCCCGCTGTCCGTGTACCGCCAGGGACAGCATCAGCGAGCCCGTACGGGCCGAAACCCGCATCGGTCCCTCGGAGAGATCATAGGCGCAGAGCCCGACCGCCACCGCCGGGTCCGGAATCGGAAGCCACGCCTCCACGGGCGGGGTGGCGTCGCCGGCCGCCACGGTGTTGATCGCCAGCGGATGGTCGAGGTTCTCCCCGGAACGCGCCCGCGACAGCGCATCGGACTCCGCCAGGCGCGGGATGAGCAGGACGGTGGCCCCGTGCACGAGGCCGGCGAGCACCAGTCCCGACAGGGTGGCGACGAGGAAGCGGCCCCGCGGGGTCATGCGGCGCACCCGATCCGGGTGATGGCCGGCACCGCCGAGCGGTCGAGGCTGCCCGCGCTGGCCGCCACGGGCGTGTCGTACAGGCGCAAGGCGAGCCGTACCGGCCCCCTGGGGCGCGGCATCGGCAGCCAGTTCCCCGGTTGGACCTCCGGCGACAGGGTGATGACGAACTGCCCGTCGGTCTCGCGCAGGATCTCGGTGGCGGTGAAGCCTTCGCGCATCGGGGCGGTGTCCGAGTCGCGTGGCCCACGCCCGGCCACCGTCACGGTCCAGGCGCGGGCCGGCGGCGTCACGCCCGCCACGCGGTAGGTGCAGGCGGCATCGAGTGCCCGTCCGGATTCGTCCTGTTCGGCCGTGAGCAGCATGCCTTCACCGATCGCCAGGGGGATCTCACCGCGCCGCGCGTTGACCGCGCGGGCGTAGGGATCCGCACCGACGGAACCGACTTTCGGCCAGGCGGTCCAGGCCCCCACCCGCACGCCGCCGAAGGGATAGCCACCTCGCGTGGCATAATCGGCGGTCGCGAGGCCAAGGCCCGCCCCCAGCGCCAGGGCGTAAAGCATCATTGTCACGGTCGAAGCCTTGCGGACGCCGCGTCGCAGCGCGCGCGTCAGGCGTCCGCCGGTCCCGGAGACCGGGCCTGCTTCCCGGCTCCGAAGCTCGGAAGAACGCGTTCGGCTCTGGTCCGGACGCAACCGCGCCACCGTCTCGGCGAATGTCATGCGCATGATCGCCGGCTACGGTGTGCCGACGCGGCCGCCAACGGCGCGAACCCCGTCCGCCACCGGGCCGGGGGCGTTCAGGGGCTCGAGGGCGGAGGTTTTCTCGGATGCCTTCAGGGAGGTCTTCTCCACCTGGCGGAACAGGCCGTTCATGCTGCCGATGACCTCGAAGGAACGCCGGGAAAGTTTGCCGGCCGCGCTCGCCGCCGCGTTCACGGGGGCCGCACTCTGCCCCGACTGCGCCACTGCACGGCCCGGATCCTTCAGGCCCGGCATGGGTTTGAGCTCGATACCCTGATGCGCGACTTCCATCACGTCATGCCAAGTCATGGCCGGCAGCGAGCCGCCCGTCATTTTGTTGGTGGAGGTGTGATCGTCGTTGCCGAACCAGACAGCGCCGACGTAATTGCCCGTATAGCCCACGAACCAAGCGTCCCGGTAAGCGTTCGTGGTGCCGGATTTGCCCGCGACCTTGATGCCTTCCAGGGCCGCGCGCTTGCCGGTGCCTTCCTCGACCACCTTGGTCAGCATGTAGTTCATGTCGGCGACCACCTGGGTCGACAGCACCTGCGGCATCGGCTCGTCGGCATGGCGGTAGATCACATCACCGGACGAGTTGCGGACCTCCATGGCCGCGTAGGGCTTGGCCCTGCGCCCGCCATTGGCGAACACCGCGTAGCCGGCGGCCTGGTCGATGACGTTCACCTCCGCTGAGCCGATCGGCAGGGAGACGGAATCGGTCAGCTGCGTGGTGATGCCCATGGCGTGGGCGGTCTCGATGATCTTCTTGCGCCCGGCGGCGGCGGCCCTGGCTTCATGGGAGATGCCCATCGCCTTGCCCAGGGCGATCGAGACTTGAATCGGGATGGTGTTGATGGATTTCGCCACCGCGACAGTGAGCGTCGTGGCGCCCGAGAACGAGCGCCCGTAGTTCTGCGGGCACCAGTTGCCGATGCAGACGGGCCGATCGACGACGCGCGTGTCCGGCCGATACAGGCCCGAGGCGAGGCCGGCGGCGTAGACATAGGGCTTGAACGACGAGCCGGGCTGGCGAAGGGCGTCGGTGGCGCGGTTGAACTGGCTCTCGCCATAATCGGCACCACCGACCATCGCCCGAAGGGCCCCGTCCGGATCGAGGATCACCATGGCGGCCTCGTCAACCTCGTACTGGTCGCCGAATCGGCGCAGGGTATTCTGCACCACCTCGTCGGCCCGGCGCTGGATGGTCAGGTCGAGGGGCGTCTTCACGGTGAGGACGCGGTCGCTGCGGAAGCGGCCCGCATCGGCCATTTGCTTGATCTCGCCGAAGGCCCAGTCGAGATAGTAGTCCGCCGTGATGTCGCGGGTCCGGGTCACCGGTGTTGCGGGGTTGCGCAGGGCGGTCTGGATCTGGCCCTCGGTGAGGAAGCCGGCCTCGACCATGTTGTGCAACACGTCGCCGGCGCGGGCACGGGCCGCCGGCAGGTTCACGTGGGGGGCGTACTTGGTCGGCGCTTTGAACAGTCCGGCGAGCATCGCGGCCTCGGCCAGGGAGATGTCCTTCAGCGGCTTGCCGAAATAATAATCCGCCGCCGCCACGGCGCCGAAAGTGCCGCCGCCCATGTAGGCCCGGTCGAGGTAGAGCTTCAGAATCTCGTTCTTGGAGAGGTGGCTCTCCAGCCAGAGCGCCAGGAAGGCCTCGTTGATCTTGCGCTCGAGGGAGCGCTCGTTCGTGAGGAACAGGTTCTTGGCGAGCTGCTGCGTGATCGACGAACCGCCCTGGGTGTTGCCGCCGCCGCGCGAGTTCGACACCAGCGCGCGGGCGGTGCCGATGGGGTCGATGCCCCAATGCTCGTAGAAGCGCCGGTCCTCGGTGGAGACCAGAGCCTTGATCATGATGTCGGGAAAATCGTCGAGCCTCAGCGAGTCGTCGTGCTTGATGCCGCGCCGTCCGACCTCGGTGCCGTAGCGGTCGAGGAACGTCACGGCGAGGTCCTGGGCCTTGAGCCAGTTGTCGCTGGTCAGGTTGAAGGCCGGCTGCGCCAGGGCAAGCATCAGGATCGCGCCACCCGTACCGAGGGTCACCCCCTCGCTGGTCAGGTCGAGGGCGAAGCGTTTCCAGCCTCGTACCGAGAAGACGTTCATGCGCTCTTGGAAGCGCTCGTAGGTCTCTCCCGCCGTGCGACCGCCGTCGTACAGGCTCGCGTTCACCCAGGCGTCGAAGGCGAGGGCGGCGTGCTTGATCCGTGTCGTGAGGGAGGTCGCTTTGGGCAGGCGCACCTGAGTTCCAGTCCTTCCGCACCCCGTTCCGGCACGACGCCGGTCCGCGCGATCCTACCAACACCCGCGCCCGGCCGCGAGGCTTCGTTCATGGGAACGCCCGACAAGGGCAAGCGTCCCGCCGCCGCAGGCCATAACCTGTTCTTAACCTTGGTGCCGGAATGGGGCGGCGCGGTGGCGCGGCGCCTCCGAACACGGCGCGGCGTCATGCCGTGCGCCGGCAACGCTTGCTCCCGGGGCCGCGTTGCGGCACAGGGGCAGATCATCCGGATCCTCGCCGCTCCCAGCCCAAGGTGTTCCCCATGCGGGACCGCTCGGCCGCGCGTTCCCCGACGCCGCAGGCCTTCCCCGAAACCATCCGTTCCGATCCCCAGACCGCTCCGACCGTGGAGCCGTTCTGGCGGACGAAGAGCCTGGACGCGATGTCGCCGGCCGAGTGGGAGAGCCTGTGCGACGGATGCGGCCGCTGCTGCCTCCTCAAGCTCGAGGACGAGGATACGGCGGAAGTCTATCACACCGATGTCGGCTGCACCCTCCTCGACGGCCATGGCTGCCGCTGCCGCGACTATGCGCGGCGCCAGAATCGCGTGCCCGATTGCGTGCGCCTGACGCCCGAGGCGGTGCGCACGATCCCGTGGCTGCCACCGACCTGCGCCTATCGACTGATCCGCGAGGGCCGCGATCTCTACGCCTGGCATCCGCTGGTCTCGGGCCGCGCGGCCAGCGTGCACGAGGCCGGCATCTCCGTGCGCGGCCGCGTCTCCGGCAACGAGGAGGAGTTCACAGCCGACGAACTCCTCTATCGGATCGTGACCTGGCCCAATCGCACGCCGGAGACCGAGGACGACGCAGAATAAGCGTGGCCTCAGGCGTCGAGCATCGAGGGGACGGCATTCTCGGCGATGATCCGGCGGGCCTCGGCCGCGTCGCGATGCATCTGGGCGATCAGGGCCTCCGCTCCGTCGAAGCGGACCTCGCCGCGGAGATAGTCCAAGAACTCCACCGCGATCGTCTGGCCATAAAGGTCGCCGGAGAAATCGAACAGGTTGACCTCGAGGAGCGGGGCGCCGCCGTCGAAGGTCGGGCGCCGGCCGTAGCTGGCGACCCCGTTTTTCACCCGACCGTCGGGCAGGCGCGCTCGCACCGCGTAGATGCCGTGGGCGAGGTTGCAGGCGGGCAGCGCCACGTTGGCGGTGGGATAGCCGAGGGTACGTCCACGCTTGTCGCCGTGGCGGACCTCGCCAGAGACGAACCAACGGTAGCCAAGGAGCGCGTTGGCCCGCGTCACCGCACCCTCGGTGAGGGCAGCCCGGATCGCGCTCGACGAGACCGGCTCCGCCCCCGTGCTCAGGGCGACAGGCGGGATGATCCGGCAACTCAGGCCCGCCTGCGTGCAGAGATCGGCGAGGACCATCGGCGTGCCCTCGCGGCCCCGGCCGAAATGGAAATCGTGGCCGATGACGACGCCCGCCACCCCGAGGTCGCGCACCAGCAGCCCCTCGACGAAGTCGCGCGCGCCGGTTCCCGCCAGGGTTGCGTCGAAGCGGCGCACGATGAGTCCGTCGAGGCCGAGATGGGCGAAGACGATCTCCTTGGCTTCCGCGTCAGTGAGACGGAACATGGGGAGATGTGGCGCGAAATAGGCGCGCGGATGCGGCTCGAAGGTGAGGACGACCGCCGGGCGGCCGGCCGCCTGCGCGGTCTCGCGCACGGCGGCGATCAGGGTCCGGTGACCGAGATGCACCCCGTCGAAATTGCCGATCGCCGCGATGGCTCCGGAAATCACGGGCGGCACCGGCTCGTCCTCGCGACAGATCGTGAAGCGTCGCTCGTGCGCGGATGCGGCGGGCGGGACAGCGGATTCGTCGCCAGACGACATCGGATCTCAGGAGTTGCAGCGTTCGGGGACGGGTGCTGTGGCGGCGGAACCTGTCGAAAACCGGTCTGGGGGTCAAGCGCGCGGGCTGAGCGCGGAGGTCGCGGTACGGCCCGCTCCCGCCTGCGCGCGCCGCGCCTTCGCCGCCCGTCGCCCGACGTAGAGCAGCACGCCCGTCACCAGGAAGAGGGGCATCATCAGGGCCGCGACGAGGAAGATCGGTGGCCCGAGGAATCCGAAGATGCGCCCGCTGTGCACGTCGAGCATGTTGCCGGCGATGCGGGCGCCGAGCGGACGCTCGCCGCCAATCTCGCGCATGAGGATGCGCCCGCTGGCCGCCTCGATCCGGGTGTCGTCGCGCCAGCCGTTCCGGTTCTCGGAGCGGATGCGGATGGGTCCGGTCCCCCCGCTTGGCAGGATCAGGGTCGCCCGGGTGAACTGGCCCGCATCCACGGTGCGGAAGGCCGTCCAGGCGGCGTCGAGGCTCAGCGCTCCGGGGCCTCCCAGCCCGTCTTCGCGCCGACCGGGCCTGCCTTCACCGCGGATCACGCCCTCCTTGGGCCCACCCGCTTTGGGCCCGCCCGCCTTGGCGTCAGAAGCCGGCGGCTTGCCATCGGCCATCCGGGTGATGGTCTCGCCGCGGGTGAGGAGGGTGGTGACGACCTCGCGATAGCCGTCGAAGGACCACCACAGCCCGCTCAGGGCGATGACGAGGTAGACCGGCAGCACCCAGGTGCCGGCCACCGCGTGCAGCGACCAGTAGGTTGGCCGGCCCCATTGCCGGAGATGGGGCTTCAGCCAGATCCGCAGGGACATCACCTTCGGCCAGCGCAGGTAGAGACCGGTGCAGAGGAGGACGAGGAGCGCGAGGACGCTCGCGCCGGTCAGGGTCCGGCCCCAGCCCTTGCCGTCGCCGGGCAGGAGCAGCCAGCGATGCAGGCGCCGGATGGTCGCGAAGGCCTCCTCCGTCCGCGCCGCGCCGCGCACCGTGCCGTCATAGGGGTCGAGATAGAGGGAGGGCGGCCGCAGGCCGGTGGCGGGATCGCGCCCGAGCCGAACCATCGCGGCGGTGGCAGCCTCGGCCGAGAACGTCAGGTTCGCCACCGTGTCGGACCGCTTGGCATGGAAGCGGGCCAGGAGGGCATCCGGGGCGAGCGGATCCTCCGCCCGGCGGGCGACCCGGATCAGGTCCGCGTCGAAGGCCTCGCCGATGGCGTCCTCGTAGCTGAGGAGCGCACCGGTGAAGCCCGCCACGGTCAGGATCAGCCCGGCCCCCAGCCCCAGCAGCCAGTGCAGCTGGAACAGGACGGCGCGCAGGTGCCTCACCACGCCACCCGCGCGGTGACGAGGGCCTGGAAGGGCTCGCCCACCGCCACCAGCAGGTTGCTGCCCCCCGACGAGGGATAATAGGTGCGGTCGAACAGGTTCTTGAGGTTGAGCTGGAGCGTGGTCGCCAAGCCGTTCACCTCGGTGCTGTAGGCGAGGAACGCGTCGCAGACGACGTAGTCGGGCAGGGCGAAGCTGTTGGCGGCGTCCCCCGGCCGGGCGCCGACGTAGCGCGCCCCGAAACCGGCTTCCAGGAAGCCGGCGCCCAGCCGCGTCGCGCCGAACTCCGTTGCCTCGGCGATGGCACCGAACTGATGCGTGAGGAAGGCCGAGGCGGTGACCCGCGGGGTGTTGAGGAGCTGCTTGCCCACCAGCACCGGGTCCTGGGTCACCTCCGCCTGGGTGAAACCGTAGCTGGCGATCACCGCCCAGTCGGGCAGGATCTGGCCGGCGACGTCGAGCTCGAACCCGCGCGAGCGCACCTTGCCGGCGGTGGTCGCCACGGTGAGGCCCTGGCCGTTGACCTGCGTCACCAGCACGTTCGCCTTGTCGATGTCGAACATCGCCCCCGTCACGGTCAGCCCGGCGGCGAGGTCCGCCTTCACGCCGACCTCGATGGAGTCTCCCTCCTCGGGCGGCAGGGCGCCGACGATGTTGGCCAGCGAGGTGTTGGGTTTGAAGGACTGCGAATAGCTCCCGTAGAGCGAGAGGGTGGGGGCGAGCTTGTAGACGAGGCCGACCCGCGGCAGGACGCGCACCCCGTCGATGTCGGTGTAGGCCACCGCCGGCGTCCCCTTGGCGCCGAACTGGTCGAAGATCTGCGTGCTGACCCCGGCGACCAGAATCCACTGGTCGCTGAGGTGCAGCGAGTCCTGCAAATACACGCTGGTATTCACTAAGCGTTCGCGCAGGTTGCTGTCGGCGGGCGAGATCACCGGCACCGCCGCGAGGGTGCCGTAGACCGGCCGGAACGGGTCGAACCCCGCCCGGTTCGGACCCCGGATGATGTCGGGCCGGCCGTAATCGATGTTCTCGTAAGTGACGCCGGCCAGGAGGTCGTGGCGCAGGCCGGCGGTGTCGAAGCTGCCGGTCAGGTCGAGGCGGGCGACATGCGCATTGAAGTCCGCGTTGCGGGTACCGTCGGCCCGGCGGGTGAGGAGGCCTCTGGCCGGAAGATAGGTGACCGGCCGGATCTGGTCCTCGTCGTAGCCGAGGTGGGAGTAGGTGTAGCCGAAATGCAACGTCCAGGCGTTGTCGAAGCGGTGGTCGACATCGAGGGTGGCGAGATGGCTGGTGGCCTCGTGCTGGCTCGAGCGCTCGTCGAAGCGCCGGTCGCGCGGCACCCGCAGGGGCCGCCCGGTGGTGGGATCGAAGATCGTGCCGCGGTCGTAGGGCACGCGGTAGTGCCCGAATTCATACCCCACCGTTACGGTAGTGTCGTCGCCCTTCCAGGTGAGGGAGGGGGCCACGACCTGGCGGCTGAGATGGCCGAAGTTGCGCCAGTAGGCGTAGCTCTGGATGTCGGCCACCATCCGGTAGGCGAGGTTGGTGCCCGCGATGGGGCCGGTGAGGTCGCCCTGGACCAGGCCGCCGTCGAAGCTCGTCCCCGTGAGGTTGAGGGAGCCGTGCGGCGTGAAGTCCGGCCGCTTCGAGACGAGGTTGATCAGCCCGCCCGGGTCGGTGATGCCGTAGAGGAGCGAGGCCGGGCCCTTGAGCACCTCCACCCGCTCGATGGCGTAGCTGAAGTTCTGCTGCAGCACGGTGCGCCGGCCGTCCCGCAGGATCGAGTCGTCGCGGAAGGTGCCGAAGCCGCGCCGGACCACGGCCTCCTGCGTGCCGCCGACGCTGTTGGTCTGGGCGATGCCGCTGACGTTGCGCAGGGCCTCGTCGAGGGAGATCACGCGCTGGTCGCGCAGCACCGCGGCGGAGACCACGGCGATGTTGGCCGGCGTGTCGAGGAGGGCGGTGTCGGCCCCCGCCCCGAAGGTCGAGCGTTTGGGCTGGTAGCCGACGGTCGCGAGTCCGTTGCCGAGGCCGGCGACGCTGAGTTCCTCGAGGGTGACGGTGGACGGCGCCTCCTGCGCCGCGCTCGCACCGGCGGACAGCAGCCAGAGGGCGCCCCCGGCCAACCGGCGGTGCCGGGACGGATGGCGGGAGGTTCGGGCGGCGCGCGGCATATCGGATCTCGGAGGAAGCAGAAGCTTCGCCGTAGTGCGCTGCAATATCATTTGCAAGATATCGTTTAAAGATTAGAACCGCTAAAAGGAATGAATATGAATAGCTTAGACAGGATATACATGGTCGATCATAAGAAGAAGGCTCATGTGTTCAGTCCCGTCGCGGGGGCGATCGGCAGCGAAGGGCCTGCTTGACCCGGCGGTCCCGCGCTCACATCCCTGTCCGATCATGACGAGCCCGCGCGAATCCCCCGGACGGCATCATCTCTGGCGCCCCTACACGCAGATGCAGGGGGCGGCCCCGCCGCTGGAAGCCGTGCGCACGCACGGGTCGCGCATCGTCCTCGCCGACGGGCGCGAGCTGATCGACGGCATCGCTTCCTGGTGGACGGCGGCCCATGGCTACAACCATCCCCACATCCGGGCGGCCGTGGCCGCGCAGCTCGAGACGATGCCGCACGTGATGTTCGGGGGGCTCACCCACGCCCCGGCGGAGCGGCTGGCGGCGCGCCTCGCGGCCCTGCTGCCCGGCGACCTCGACCACGTCTTCTTCACCGATTCCGGCTCGGTGGCCGTGGAGGTCGCCCTGAAGATGGCGGTGCAGATGTGGATCAACCGGGGGGTGGTCGGGCGCACCCGCATCCTGGCCTTCCGCGAGGGCTATCACGGCGACACCCTCGGGGCGATGTCGGTCTGCGACCCCGACGAGGGCATGCACCGGCGCTTCGGCGCCTACCTGCCGACCCAGGTCTTCTGCGACCTGCCCCGGACGGCGGCGCAGGTCGCCGCCCTCGACGCGACCCTGGCGGCCGCGCGCGAGACCCTGGCGGCGGTGATCGTCGAGCCCCTGGTCCAGGGGGCCGGCGGCATGCGCATGCACCCCCCCGAGGTGCTGGCGACCGTCGCGCGGCTCGCGCGGCGCCACGGGCTGCCGCTCATCGCCGACGAGATCTTCACCGGGTTCGGGCGCACCGGCTCCCTGTTCGCCTGCACGCAGGCCGGCATCGTGCCGGACATCCTGTGCCTGTCGAAGGCCCTCACCGGGGGCACGATGGCGCTGGCCGCCACGGTGGCCACGGGGGCCGTGTTCGAGAGCTTCCTCGCCGACGATCCCGCCGCCGCCCTCATGCACGGGCCGACCTTCATGGCCAACCCGCTCGCCTGCGCGGCGGCCAATGCCAGCCTCGACCTGTTCGACCGCGAACCGCGCCTCGATCAGGTCGCGGCCCTCGCGGGGGCCCTGGCGGACGGGCTCGAACCCCTTCGCGGGCTGCCGCACGTCGCCGACATCCGGGTCCTGGGGGCGATCGGGGTGGTGCAGTTCCGCCGGCCCCCCGATCTGGCCGATTTGAAGCGCCGCTTCCTCGCGCGGGGCACCTGGGTCCGCCCGTTCGGCGACATCGTCTACCTGACGCCCGCCCTCACCGTCCCGCCGCAGGATCTGGCCGAGCTTCTCGACGCCATGCGGACGGTGGTGCCGGCGGTCGCCCCCTGACGGCGAGGACCCTGCGTCCGGTGCAACCCACGCCCCCGTCGCTCGTTGGGATGACGTTGCGCTGGCCCCATGTCCAGGATCTCCGGTGTCCCGGATCGCGCCGTGCGGGCCCCCGGGCTTCACGCGAGGATCCCGGTCCCGGGCGGGGCCCGCGGCCAGACAGGCTGGAGGGTGCATCGTGGTGGACGAGGCGAAGGCGAACGACGACCGGCCGGTGATCCTGCTGGTGGAGGACGAGGCCCTGACGATCATGGACCTCGGCGACGTTCTCGAGAATGGCGGCTACGAGACCGTGCAATGCGCCTCGGCCGAACGGGCGCTCGGCATCATCCAGGACCGCCCCGACATCAGCGGCCTGATCACGGACGTCGAATTGTCCGGCAAGACCAACGGCTTCGAGCTCGCCACCGCGGTGTCCGAGGCCCGGCCGCAATTGCCGATCGTCATCGTCTCGGGGCGCGCGGCCCCCGATCCCGAACGGATGCCGAAGGGCGCCAAGTTCATCGCCCGGCCCTGCACCGGCGAGGACATCCTGTCCCAGCTCAAGGGCCTGCTGCCCTGCTGAGGGTCTGAGCGGTCAGCCCGGAGCCTTCCCCCGGGCCCGCCACCACGCGACGGTGTCGTCGAGCCCCTGCGCTACGTCGAAGCGCGGCAGGAACCCCACGGTCTCCGTCAGGATGCGGGTCCCGGCCTCGATGACCGGCGGCTCCGTCGGGCTCAAGGGACGGGCCCCGAAATCCAGGTGCTCGGCGCCCCCGATCCGGGCGGCGAGCCCTTCGAGGAGCGCGCGCACCGGGATCGCCGCCCCGGAGCCGATGTTCACCGGCCCGGGCACGTCCCCCGCCACCAGGGCGGCCAGGGCCGCGGCGGCATCCGCGACGTGCAGGAAGTCGCGGCGCTGGTGCCCGTGCGAGGTCGGGAACGCCGTGCCGGCCGTCAGGGCCCGGATCGCGTCCGACACGAGCCGCCCGCGGCGCTCGCCGGGGCCGTAGAGATAGAACAGCCGCCCCCAGGCGACGCTGAGCGTCTGCGTGGCGGCATAGGCCTCCAGGATGCGCCGCGTGCCGTCCTTGGCGGCGCCGTAGAGCGTCGCGGGCCGGCAGGGCGTCGTCGCCTCCTCGAAGCGGGCCGCGCCCCATTCGTACTCGGCGCAGGTGCCGGCCCCGACGAACCGGCGGCCCCCCGCCGCCGCGAAGGCCTGGGCGAGATCCAGGGTGGCCGCGACCCAGTCGAGGTTGCGCGCCGAGGTCCAGTAGCGGCCGGGCTCCGCATCCCAGGCGAGGTGGAGGCAATGGCTCGGCCGGATCTTCGCGATCAGCGCCTGCCGTTCCGCGGGCACGAGCAGGTCGGCCGCGTGCCAGGTCGCCTCCGCCGAGGGGCTGCGACCGACGCCGTGAACCTCGAATCCGCGCGCCCGCAGGGCCGGCACGGCGTGGCGGCCGACGAAGCCGGCCGCGCCCGTGACGAGGACGCGCTCCCTCACCGCACCCAGTCGGGGTAGGCGAGATCGCGCGCGGCGATCACCGTGACGGGCTCCGGCCAGGCGACGTCGAGGCTCGGATCGTTCCAGCGCAGGCCCCGGGCGCTGCCGGCCACGTAGGGGCGGTCGATCATGTAGAGCACTTCCGCGTCGTCGCTGAGCGCCTGGAAGCCGTGGCCGAAGCCCACGGGAATGTAGAGGGCGTGGCGGTTCCCGGCGCTGAGTTCGGTCCCGTAGGCCTGGAGGTAGGTGGCCGAATCCGGCCGCAGGTCGACGAGGACGTCGTGGATCGCGCCGGCCGTGCAGCGCACGAGCTTGGTTTCCGCGTGGGGCTCGGCGGCGAAGTGCAGGCCCCGCACGGTGCCGCGCCGGGCATTGTAGGAGATGCTGGACTGCGCGAAGGCGCCGATGAGGCCCCGCGCGGCGAAGTCCTCCGCGCAGGCGGTGCGGGCGAAGAAGCCGCGCGCATCGGCCTGGGGGTCCGGGACGACCCGGTACGCGCCGGCGAGCGGCAGGGCCTCGAAGCGCATGGGCTCAGAACACCGAGAGCCGTGGGATCGCCGTGACGAAGCGCCCGCCCCAGTCCCGGATGGCGGCCATCTCGCCGGCGATCTCGTCCTTCAGGTTCCAGGGCAGGATCAGGACGTAGTCCGGCCGCTGTGCCAGCAGGGCCTCCGGGGAGACCACCGGGATGCGGCTGCCCGGCAGGAGGGTGCCCTGCTTGTGCGGCGAGCGGTCCGCCACGACCCGCACCAGCTCGGGGCCGATGCCGCAGTAATTGAGGAAGGTGTTGCCCTTGGCCGCCGCCCCGTAGGCGCAGACGGTTTTTCCCGTCAGCCGCAGGTCCGCCAGGAAGGCGAGGGTGGCGCACTTGATGCGCACCACGTCCTCCGCGAAGGCGGTGTAGCCGCTCGCGTCGAACAGGCCCCCGGCGCGCTCCTCCGCGCGCACCCGGTCCACGGCGGGACCCTGCGGGTGCGCGGCCGCCGCGTGGCAGGCGAAGACCCGGAGGGAGCCGCCATGGGTCGGCCATGCCTCCACGTCGAAGACCCGCAGGCCGTGCGCCTCCAGGATCCCCGAGACGACCCCGAGGGAGAGGTAGGAGAAGTGTTCGTGGTAGATGGTGTCGAACTGGCGCTCCGCGATCATCCGCAGGAGGTGCGGGAACTCGAAGGTGGCGACGCCCTCGGGCTTCAGGAGAATTCGGAAGCCGTCCACGAAGTCGTGGATGTCGGGCACGTGGGCCAGCACGTTGTTGGCCGCCATCAGGTCGGCGGCGTGGCCCTCCGCCCGCAGGCGCCGGGCGGTCTCCGCCCCGAAGAACGCCACCTCGGTGGGGATGCCGCGCTCGCGCGCCACCGCGGCCACGTTGGCGGCCGGTTCGATCCCGAGGGCCGGGATGCCGCGGGCCACGACGGCGCGCAGCAGGTAGCCGTCGTTGCTCGCCACCTCCACGACCCGGCTGTCCGGCCCGAGACCGAAGCGGGCCTGCATGGCCGCGACGTAGGCCTCCGCATGGGCGAGCCAGCCGGCGGAGAAGCCGGAGAAATAGGCGTAGTCCGAGAAGATCGCCTCCGGCGTCTCGAAGGCTTCGAGCTGCACCAGCCAGCAGGCCTCGCAGACGAAGGCGTGGAGGGGATGGACCATTTCCCCCCGGCCGGCGCGCTCGACCGGCACGTAGGCGTTGGCCAGGGGCGACAGGCCGAGATCGGCCACGCTCCGGTGCAGGGGCGTCCCGCAGGCGCGGCAGCTTCGGGTCGGGGTCGGGGTCGTAGTCGCTGTCGGAGTCGTCATGCGGCGAGCGCCTCGTAGGCGCCGATCTGCGCCAGGGTCAGGTCGCGGGCGCACGCCCCGCCGGCCTGCGCCCTGTGCCAGGCGGCGGTCCAGGCGAGCGCCGCGTCGAGGCGCAGGCGCCGGTCCCAGCCGAGATGGGTGCGGGCCTTGGCCGAATCGACCTTGAGGAAGATCGCCTCGTGCGGATGGATCGCCGCCGACAGGTGCCACAGGGCCTCGGAGCCCCAGGCCTGGGCGAGTTCGTCGACGAGATGGGCCACCGGCCGGCAATCCTCGTCGGCCGGGCCGAAGTTCCAAGCCTCGGCGTAGCGCGGCCCGTCCGCCCCCGACAGGCATTCGGCGAGGCGGAGATAGCCGCTCAGGGGCTCGAGCACGTGCTGCCAGGGCCGCGTCGCGTGGGGCGCGCGGATCTCCACCGACTCGCCCCGCGCGAAGGCGCGGACGATGTCGGGCACGAGGCGGTCTTCCGACCAGTCGCCGCCGCCGATGACGTTGCCCGCCCGGGCGGTGGCGACCCGGCAATCCCGTTCCCTAAGGAACGAGGCCCGGTAGGCCGCCGCCACCAGCTCGGTGCAGCCCTTCGAACTGCTGTAGGGGTCGTGGCCGCCCAGCGCCTCCGTCTCGCGGTAGCCCCAGGCCCATTCACGGTTCGCGTAGGCCTTGTCGCTCGTCACCACCACCACGGCCCGGACGGAGGGCGTCGCCCGCACCGCCTCCAGCACGTGGGCGGTGCCCATCACGTTGGTGGCGTAGGTGGCCAGCGGATCGCGGTAGGCGGCGCGCACCAGGGCCTGGGCGGCCATGTGAATGACGATCTCGGGGTCCGTGGCAGCCAGGCACGCCTGCACCGCCGCCGGGTCGCGGATATCGGCGAGGTGCGAGTCGAGGCCGCGGCCGATGCCGGCCGTGGCGAACAGGCTCGGGGTGGTCTCGGGGGCCAGCGCCAGCCCGCTCACCCGGGCGCCCAGGCGTTCCAGCCACAGACAGAGCCAGCCGCCCTTGAAGCCGGTATGGCCCGTAACGAGCACCCGTCGCCCGGCCCAGAAGGCGGGATCGGGATTCGGGTCGCGCGTGCGCGGCAGAGGGAAGGGCGAGGGCTGCACGCTCTGAAACGATCTCCGGTGGGGCGCCAGACTACCAGCACTTCCAGGGCGGCGCGTCCCCCGCCCACAGGGCTTCGAGGTGGTTCTTGTCGCGCAGGGTGTCCATGGCCTGCCAGAAGCCCGCATGGACGTAGGCCGCGAGCTGCCCGTCGGCGGCGAGGCCCTCCAGGGGCTCCGCCTCCCAGACGGTGGCGTCGCCCGCGATCCGGTCGAGCACCCGCGGCGAGAGCACGAAGAAGCCGCCGTTGATCGTCGCCCCGTCCCCGGCGGGCTTCTCCCGGAAGCGCCGCACCGTGCCGTCCTCCAGCTCCAGCGCCCCGAAGCGGCCCGGCGGCGTCACCGCCGTGAGGGTGGCGAGCTTGCCGTGGGCCCGGTGAAAGGCCGCCAGGGCCGTCAGGTCCACGTCGGCGACGCCGTCGCCGTAGGTCATGAAGAAGTCGTCGTCGCCCAGATAGTCCCGCACCCGCTTCAGGCGCCCGCCCGTCATCGTGGTCTCGCCGGTCTCGATCAGCGAGACGCGCCAGTCCTCGGCGGTGCTGCGGTGGAAGTCCACGTGGCCGCGCCCGATGTCCACGGTCACGTCGGACAGGTGCAGCCGGTAGTTCAGGAAGAACTCCTTGATGACGTAGCCCTTGTAGCCGAGGCAGATCACGAATTCGCGCACCCCGTGGGCGGCGAAGATCTGCATGATGTGCCAGAGGATCGGCCGGCCGCCGATCTCCAGCATGGGCTTGGGGCGGATCACCGTCTCCTCCGAGAGGCGCGTGCCGAGACCGCCTGCGAGGATGACTGCCTTCATGGATTCCTGAGCGGTCTTCGGAAGGTCCTGGCGCGGGAACGGCCGCGCTGCGGGCGCGTGCGCCCCGTCGCGCAACGCTTAATCGAGGGGTCGCCCTTCGTCCAGGCGCGGGGACGGACGGGCCGTTTAGCCGACTTTTCCCGCCCGCCCGGGCTCCCGGGCGGGGCGCTGTCATCGCAGCTTCATACCGCCCGGTCATGCCCCGGGACGGAGGGACGTTCCCGGTTGGCGGTGGATGTGCCCGGATTGACCGGCGCGGGCCCATCGTTCGCGGGGTATGAGAGCTGAAGGGCGCGAGCGATGCGGGCGGCTGACGAGCGCGGGAGGGTCGAACCCCACGGGGACCTGACCCGCGCGGTGATGGCGTCGCTCCCCGGGGCGAGCGGTGACAGGGATGGCGAGCGGAGCATGAGCAAGTCCGACAAGCGCCTGCGGCCCCCGGGCGCGAAGAGCGTGGGCTGGGCCCTGGTCCAGGCCGCGCGCCTGCACCGCTCCCGCGTGGGCGACCGGCTAGCCAGCCTCGACCTCTTCGCCGGACAGGAACAGGTGGTCCAGGCGCTCGCCGCGGCCGGGACCATGACGATGGGCGACCTCGCCGCGACCCTGCGGGTGCGTCCGCCGACCGCCTCCAAGACGATCTCGCGGCTGGCGGCCCTGGGATTCGTCGAGCGCCGCGCCGAGGCCGGCGACGGCCGCATCGTCCGCGTGCGCCTCACCGAGACGGGCCTCGCCAAGGCCGCCGCCATCGAGCGCCTGTGGGACGAGGTCGAGGCCGAGCTCCTCGACGGGTTCGACGGCAAGGAGAAGCGCCGCCTGCGCAAGCTCCTGCGCAAGGCCGCCCGCAACCTCGCGGAGGTCTCGGGCGTCACCGGCCACGAGGTCGAGGGCGATTCCGAGATGGACGAGGACGAGGCGGACGGCTTGGCCGTCCCGGGCGCGCTGTAGCGCCGGCGGCCTCCGGACCCGGCGTCCCCCGCACCGATCTCCTAGAGCGGTCCGGCCTTCGGGGCCTTCGCCTTGCGCATCATGCCGGAGCCCGCATGCACGGCCCGCCGGCGCCGGAACAGGCGCTCGCCGGTCCGCTCCAGGACGAGGGCCAGGCGGGTGGCGGCCCGGTCGAACAACCAGACCGCCGCGCAGATCACGATGGTGATCGCGCAGCCGAGGCCGATCATGAGGCCCAGGATTCCCGGAGCGGGGAGAACCATCAGGCAGACCAGCCCGAAAGTGGCAAGCAACGGTATGGTCCGCGTCATGGATGGCCCTCCGCCAAAGACGTTCGGCCGCGAGGATGGACGGACATCGATAAGAATTGGTGCAGGCGACGCGACTCGCCGGCGCGGCCGCAACCGACGGTCGCCATCCGGTTCCGAACCGGGCGGTGCCGTGTCGGCCAGCGATGCTTCAACGCCGTGGCGAACCCGATCCCCACGCAGGTGTGCGCTCCCCCGCGTCTGCTTTAAAGCTCCCCGGTCGCGCCGTTCATACCAGGCGAAACGCCGTCGCGGATCGGGATCACGTCGTTGAGGTCACCACCAGGGGGCGGCGCGCCCACGAACCGGCGCCTGGCCGGCATCGCGCTGATGTGCGGCACGCTGGCGTTCTTCGCCTGCCTCGACGCCTCGGCCAAGACCCTGGCGAGCCTGGGCGTCGATCCGCTGCTCTCGACCTTCATGCGCTACGCGGTGAACGTCGCGCTGGTGCTGGTGGTCCTCAATCCGGTCCGGACGCCCGGGGTGGCGCGGACGAACCGGCTCGCGCTCCAGGTCCTGCGCTCGCTGCTGCTGTTCGGGTCGACGGCCCTCAACTTCCTGGCCCTGCGCCAGCTCCAGCTCGCCGAGACCCTGTCGATCCAGTTCGCGACGCCCCTGATGGTGGCGCTGCTCGCGGGGCCGCTGCTGGGCGAATGGTCGTCGCCGCGCCGCCTGGTGGCGGTGGCGATCGGCTTCCTCGGCGTCCTCGTCATCGTGCGTCCGGGCGTCGGCGCCTTCCAGCCCGCCGTGCTCCTGAGCATCGGCAACATGCTGTGCTACGCGTTCTACGTGCTGACCACGCGCAAGCTCGCGAGCGTCGATTCGACGGCCACGACGGTGTTCTATTCGGGACTGGCCGGACTCGCGCTGATGAGCCCGCTCCTGCCCTGGATCTGGACCACGCCGACGGCGTGGAGCACCTGGGCGCTGCTGATCGGGGTCGGGCTGTTCGGCACCCTCGGGCATTGGCTGCTGGTCCTGGCCCATGCCCGGGCGCCGGCCAACGTTCTGGCCCCCTTCATCTACACCCAGCTGCTCTGGTCGTTGATGCTGGGCTACCTGATCTTCGGCGACGTGCCGAACCGATGGACGCTGATCGGCGCGTCCATCGTGATCGGGTCCGGGCTCTATCTCCTGGCCCAGGAGTCCAAGGCCTTGGAATCCCGGGGGCGGCGCCGGCCGGACGGCGCGCGCGCCCCGCGGGATCCCGCATCGCCTCAGCGGTGACGGCGGTGATGGGAGTGGCGGCGGGACTTCATGCGGGTGCGGTAGGCGCGACGGCCCGGATCGATGCCGAGCGCCCCGTTCACGGTTCCCACCGCGCCGCCGACGGCGCCGCCGACGATGCCGCCCACCGGACCGGCGACCCGGTCGCCCTCGGCCGCGCCACGGCGGATGCCGCCCGGCAGGCCCTGCGCTTCGGCCGCGCCCGACAGGGCGAAGGCGGACAGGACGAGGCTGGCGGCGAGCAGAGCTTTTCTCATGGTCGTGTCTCCCAATGACGCCGCGTCTCGGTCACCCCTCGGATCTGGTCCCCGGCCGAAGCCGGACGGCGCCCGAACGCGTGAGGGACAACGGCCGAGCTTGAAAGAAGGTCCCCACGAAAGTTGGTCCGGCATGCCGGCGTCGGAAAGCTCGCTGGTCTCGCGCCTGCACCGCTGCTAGAAGCCGCCGAATGTGCGTTGATGGTGATCCACGCGGGCGGCGCGGCGTGCCGAGCGCCCCCCGGCCTCGAATTATGAGCCCGGCCTGCGCCTGAGGGCCGCCGCGGCGGTCCGATGCGAAGGCCGGGAGGGCGACGCCTCGCCTCCAGTCCGCCGGCCCCGGGGGCAGTCCTGCCCACCGACCGCCTCAACGCCGATCCGCGCCGAAGACCTCACAGACAGCCCATGAGCGACCAGACCTCTCCCGCTGCGGCCCCCGCCCGCGACTACTCGAAGACCCTGTTCCTGCCCCAGACCGACTTCCCGATGCGGGCCGGCCTGCCGGTGCGCGAGCCCCTGCTGCTGGAGCGCTGGGCCGCCACCGACCTCTACGGGCAGATCCGCGCGCAGGCCGCTGGCCGGCCGAAATTCGTGCTGCATGACGGCCCCCCCTACGCCAACGGCAACATCCACATCGGCACGGCGCTGAACAAGATCCTGAAGGACGTCATCGTCCGCGCGCAGCGTACCCTCGGCTACGACGCCAACTACGTGCCGGGTTGGGACTGCCACGGCCTGCCCATCGAGTGGAAGATCGAGGAGCAGTACCGCGCCAAGGGCCGCAACAAGGACGACGTGCCGGTCATCGAGTTCCGCCAGGAATGCCGGACCTTCGCCGCCCATTGGCTCGACGTGCAGCGCGGGGAGTTCAAGCGCCTCGGCGTCACCGGCGACTGGGACCACCCCTACGTCACCATGTCGTTCCCGGCCGAGGCCGCGATCGCCCGCGAGCTCATGACCTTCGCCATGACGGGCCAGCTCTATCGCGGCTCGAAGCCGGTGATGTGGTCGGTGGTGGAGAAGACCGCCCTGGCCGAGGCCGAGGTCGAGTACGAGGACCACGTCAGCGACACGATCTTCGCCGCGTTCCGGCCCATCGCGGGCGCGGGCCCGGATCTCGCCGAGGCCCGGGTGGTGATCTGGACCACGACGCCCTGGACCATGCCGGGCAACCGCGCCGTCGCCTATTCGCGCAGGGTCGCCTACGGTCTCTACCGGGTCACGGCGGCGGCCGACGACAACTGGGCGAAGGTCGGCGATCGCTACGTCCTCGCCGATGCCCTGGCCGCCTCGGTCTTCGCCAGCGCCCGGGTCGAGGCCTTCGAGCGCCTGCGCGACGTCGCCCCGGACGAACTCGCCGCCCTGACCCTGAGCCATCCGCTGGCCGGCCACGTGCCCGGCTACGACTTCGCCGTCCCGCTCCTCGAGGGCGAGCACGTCACCGACGAGGCGGGCACCGGCTTCGTCCACACGGCGCCGGGCCATGGCCGCGAGGATTTCGAGGTCTGGATGGCCAACGGCCGGGCGCTCGCCCAGCGCGGCATCGAGACCCGCATCCCCTACACGGTGGACGCCGACGGGGCGCTCACCGAGGAGGCCCCCGGTTTCACGGGAAAACTCGTTCTTAACCACAAGGGCGAGAAGGGCGACGCCAACAAGGCGGTCATCGCCGCCCTGATGGAGGCCGGCACCCTGGTTGCGCGCGGCACGCTCAAGCACAGCTACCCGCATTCCTGGCGCTCGAAGAAACCGGTCATCTTCCGCAATACGCCGCAATGGTTCATCGCGATGGACAAGCCGGTCGGGTCCTTGGACGGCCGCACCCTGCGCGATGTCGCCCTGCGGTCCATCGAAGAGACCCAGTGGGTACCGCCACAGGGCAAGAACCGGATCAACGGCATGGTCGGCAACCGGCCCGACTGGGTGGTGTCGCGCCAGCGCGCCTGGGGCGTCCCGATCACGGTTTTCGTCAAGCGCGGCACCCACGAGGTGCTTCGCGACGCGGCGGTGAATGCCCGCATCGCGGCGGCCTTCCAGGCGGAGGGCGCGGATGCCTGGTTCACCGATGCGGACGGCGCCCGCTTCCTCGCCCCCGACTACGATCCGGCGGACTACGAAAAGGTCACGGACGTGCTCGACGTTTGGTTCGATTCCGGCTCGACCCACGCCTTCGTGCTCGACGATCCCGAGCAGTTCCCGGGCCTGTCCGGCGTCAAGCGCAAGCGCGACGGCGGCGCCGACACGGTGATGTACCTGGAAGGATCGGACCAGCATCGCGGCTGGTTCCAGTCGTCCCTGCTCGAATCCGCCGGCACCCGCGGTCGCGCCCCCTACGACATCGTCCTGACCCACGGGTTCGTCCTCGACCCGAAGGGCCTGAAGATGTCGAAGTCGAAGGGCAACGTCGTCGCCCCACAGAACGTCATCAAGGATTCCGGCGCCGACATCCTGCGCCTGTGGGTGGCGGCCTCCGATTACGCGGACGACCTGCGCATCGGCCCGGAGATCATCAAGACCTTCGCGGAGACCTACCGCAAGCTGCGCAACTCGGTCCGCTGGATGCTCGGGTCGCTGGCGCATTTCGAGCCCGGCACCGAGATCGCCCACGCCGAGCTGCCCGAGCTTGAGCGCCTGGTCCGTCACCGGCTGTCCGAGCTCGACGGCGAGATCCGCGAGGCCTACGCCGCCTTCGACACCAAGCGGGTCGTGGCGCTCCTCAACGGCTTCATGACCGGCGACCTCTCGGCCTTCTACTTCGACGTGCGCAAGGACGTGCTCTACTGCGACCCGGCCTCCTCGCCCGTGCGCCGCGCCGCCCTTCAGGTCATCGACGAGACCTTCCGCCGGGTCACGATCTGGCTCGCCCCCGTTCTGGCCTTCACGGCGGAGGAAGCCTGGCTCGACCGCTACCCGTCCGAGGCCGGCTCCGTCCACCTGCAGACGCTGCCGGAGACGCCGGCCGCCTGGCGGGACGAGGCCCTCGCGGCCCGTTGGCAGGCGATCCGCCGCGTGCGCCGGGTCGTCACCGGCGCCCTGGAGATCGAGCGGACGGCCAAGCGCATCGGGGCGAGCCTGGAGGCGGCCCCCACCGTCCATATCGCGGATGCGGAGCTGCGGACGGTGGTGGAGGGCGTCGACTTCGCCGATGTCTGCATCACCTCCGCCCTCCGCATCGCGGCGGGCGAGGGCCCGGCCGAGGCGTTCCGCCTCGACGACGTGCGGGGCGTCGCCGTGGTGCCGGCCCTGGCCGAGGGCCGCAAATGCGCCCGCTCCTGGCGGGTCGCGCCCGAGGTCGGCAGCGACCCGGACTATCCCGACGTGACGCCCCGCGACGCCCGCGCCCTGCGCGAGTGGGACGCGGCGCATGCCGGCACGAACGCCGCGTGACGCGGATGCCGCCCCTCGCCGTCCCCCATCCCGGGGGGAGGCCCCGCCTTCCCGCGTGACGTCCTCTCCGATGACCCCCTCTCCCCCATGACCTCCTTCCGCCTGGGCCTCGTCGCGCTGCTCGTCACCCTGGTCGTCGACCAGGCCTCGAAGCTCTGGCTCTATCTCGGCACCGACCTGGTGCTGACGCAGCCCTGGCGGATCGCGCCCTTCGCCGAGTTCCTCGTGGTGTGGAACCGGGGCGTCTCCTACGGGATGTTCCAGCAGGAGGGCGGCCTCGGCCGCTGGGTGCTGGTGGGCGTGTCCTGCCTCGCGGCGCTGGGCCTGTCGCTCTGGATGCGGCGGGCGGAATCGCGCCTGCTGGCGGTGGCCCTCGGGCTCGTCGCGGGCGGCGCCCTCGGCAACGCCATCGACCGCGCGGCCTACGGCGCGGTGTTCGACTTCGTGCACCTGCACTGGCGCAGCTGGTCCTGGTACGTCTTCAACATCGCCGATGCGGCCATCGTCGCCGGCGTCGTCGGCCTCATCCTCGACAGCCTGCGGCCGGCCCCCCGGAGCACCGGGTCCGAGCTCTGAGGCTCCGCCGTCATTTCCGCCCGACCTGTGATCCGTAAACCACAGCCGGGATCGTTGTGCCGGCGAGGCTGGTGCACTGCGGTCAAGGCGCCATACGATCGCCTGAAACCGGGATCAGGCCGAGAAGGTCGGATCAGGATCGTGGCACAAGGCGATCATCCGGGCTCGGGGAACCGGGACCCACAACCGGGCGGAGAGCGGGGATAGCATGATCGGACATCGGGCTTTGCTGGTGGTGGCGGGCATTCTGACCGCCGGGAGCGCGCAGGCGCAGCAGGGCGTGTTCATGCGCGACACGCTCAGCAGCATCGGCCTGATCGAGCCCGAGAAGCCCGCGATCACCTACCGCGAGCGGGCCCCCCTGGTGATGCCGCCCAAGCTCGACGGCAAGTCCCTGCCGCCGCCGCGCCAGCCGGAAGCCTCGGCCCAGTGGCCGAAGGATCCCGAGGTCGTCCAGCGCGAGCGCGAGCGCGAGGAGGCCCGGAAGCCGATCGTCCGCGGCGCCCAGGGCCGGATGAACGACAACAACATGACGCTCTCCATCGACGAGATGCGCGGCGGACGCCGCGCCGGCGCCCAGGCGCGCACCGAGCCGGGCCGGCCCGAGGGCGAGAACGACGATCGCAACTCCTTCTGGTCGAACCCCTTCGGCCTGCGCTCCGCCGAGGTCGCGGAGCCTTCGCAGGTCGAGCCGGACCGCGACGTCCTCACCGATCCGCCCACCGGCTACCGCAAGCCGCCCCGCAAGGTCGCCAAGACCAACGGCGACCCCGTGAACAACCCGTATCGCGAGCGTGAGGAGTCCGATCCGGGCGCCTACGTGCGCGCGCGCTCCGCGAACTGAACCCCGGGTCCGGCCCGGTGCCGCAGGCGCGGCGGGTCACCGCACGAGGATCCGTTTCCTGCCCCTCCGACGCACCCCCGTGGCGCGGAGCCGGCGCAACGCCAACATGACGGATGGCCCTCGCAAGCGGCCGACCGCGGAAGGAAGAGCTTCGATGCACCTGTTCAGGAAGGACATGCCCCTCTTCGGACCCTCGCGCGGCCATGCCAGCGCGGGCCGGGCCGAAGCCGCGCCCTTCGGGCGCTCCGAGGCGGGCGGCCCTGAGGTCAGTGCCTTCGCCCTCGACAACGGCCTCGACGTCGTGGTCGTGCCCGATCACCGCGCCCCGGTCGTCACCCACATGGTGTGGTACCGCAACGGCTCGGCCGATGATCCGCTCGGCCAGTCGGGCATCGCCCACTTCCTCGAGCACCTGATGTTCAAGGGCACGGAGCGGCACCCGATCGGCGCCTTCTCGAAGGCCGTCTCGGGCCTCGGCGGCCAGGAGAACGCCTTCACCTCCTACGACTACACCGCCTATTTCCAGCGCGTCGCCCGCGATCACCTCCGGACCATGATGGAGTTCGAGGCCGACCGCATGACCGGCCTCGTCCTCGACGACGCCGTGGTGGCGCCCGAGCGCGACGTGGTGCTGGAGGAGCGCCGCATGCGGGTCGAGACCGACCCCTCGGCACAGCTCTCCGAGGCGATGGCCGCCTCCCTGTTCGTGCATCACCCCTACGGCACGCCGATCATCGGCTGGATGCACGAGATCGAGGAGCTGAACCGCACCCACGCCCTCGACTACTACAAGCGCTTCTACACGCCGGAGAACGCCATCCTGGTGGTGGCGGGCGACGTGACCCCGGACGACGTCCGCCGCATGGCCGACGACACCTACGGCCGCGTCACCCCGCAGGGCGCCCGGCCCGTGCGCATCCGCGCCAAGGAGCCGGAGCCCCGGGCGCTCCGCCGCCTCGCCGTGGCCGACCCCAAGGTCGAGCAGCCGACCCTGCAGCGGCTCTACCTCGCTCCCTCCTGCATCACCGCGCGGGACGGCGAGTGCCACGCCCTCGAACTGCTGGCCGAAGTCATGGGCGGCGGCTCCACCTCCTACCTCTACCGCAAGCTGGTGATGGAGCTCGGTGTCGCCGTGAATGCCGGCGCCTGGTACATGGGCTCGGCCATCGACGACACCCGCTTCTCCGTCTACGCGATCCCCGCCGAGGGCGTCAGTCTGGAGAAGCTGGAGGAGGAGGTCGACCGCGTCCTGTGCCGCGTCCCCTCCGAGGCCCTGGAGCCCGAGGCGATCGAGCGGGCCAAGACCCGGCTCGTGGCCGAGACGGTCTATTCCTCCGACAGCCAGTCTTCCCTCGCCCGCATCTACGGCTCGGCGCTGGCCATCGGCGAGAGCATCGAGGAGGTCCGTCGCTGGCCCTCCGACATCGAGGGGGTGACGAAGGCGCGGCTCGTGGCCGTGGCCGAGCGCTACCTGACCCCCTCCCGCTCCGTCACCGGCTACCTGACCAAGGCCCGCGAGGCCGACGCGGCCTGACGGCCGATCCCGGCCCCCGGCCGGGCCACACCATTCGGGAGGCCGCGGCGCCCGCCGCCGCGCCCCGCGCACAGCATGAGGTTCCCATGAACGTGGCCACCACCGACCTGCTCGACTCCGCCACCCGCTCCGCGACCTCGCCGACCCAGGCGGTTCCTGTCTCGGCGGCCCCCGGAATCGAGGCGTGGCACGTCGAATCCCCGGTGGTGCCGCTGATCGCCCTCGCCTTCACCTTCGAGGGCGGCGCGGCGCAGGACCCCGAGGGCAAGGCCGGCGTGGCCCAGATGCTCGCCCGCCTCCTCGACGAAGGGGCCGGCGACCTCTCCTCCGACGCGTTCCAGGAGCGCCTCGCGGCCCGGGCCATCGAGCTCTCCTTCCATGCCGGCTCCGATGCGCTGGGCGGCTCCCTCAAGATGCTGGTCAAGCACGCCGACGAGGCGATCGACCTCCTGGCCCTGGCCCTGGCCAAGCCCCGCCTCGATCCCGACGCCATCGAGCGGGTCCGGGCCCAGACCCTGGCCGGCCTGCGCTATCAGCAGAACGATCCGGGCGTGATGGC
The DNA here is from genome assembly GCF_059816145.1 of Methylobacterium sp. 001424705. Taxonomy (NCBI): domain Bacteria; kingdom Pseudomonadati; phylum Pseudomonadota; class Alphaproteobacteria; order Hyphomicrobiales; family Methylobacteriaceae; genus Methylobacterium; species Methylobacterium sp. 001424705. Next base: position 37,962 of record NZ_JCBANU010000020.1, read on the forward strand.
CTCGCGCCGCTTCTTCGCCGAGGCCTATGCCGGGCATCCCTATGCCCGTCCGTCCTCCGGCACGCCCGAGAGCATCGCGGCGATCACCCGCGACGATCTCGTGACGATGCATCGCCAGATCATCGGCCGCGGGGCCGTCAAGGTCGCCGCGGTGGGCGCCATCGACGCCGCGCGCCTGGCGGAGAGCCTCGACCGGGCGTTCGGCCGGCTCGAGATGGCCGCCCCTCTCAAGGCGGTGCCCCAGACCCGGATGCAGAACATCGGCGCGCGCCACGTGGTCGATCTCGACGTGCCGCAATCCGTGATCCGCTTCGGCATGAACGGCGTGCCGTGGTGCGATCCCGACTTCATCCCGGCCTATGTCCTGAATCACATCCTGGGCGGCGGCTCCTTCACCTCCCGCCTGTTCCAGGAGGTGCGCGAGAAGCGCGGCCTCGCCTATTCGGTGGGCACGTCCCTCGTCAGCCACCGCGCCGCCTCGATGACCTGGGGCTACACCGCCACCAAGAACGAGCGCGTCGGCGAGGCCCTGTCGGTGATCGGCGAGGAGATCGGCCGCCTCATCACGGACGGCCCTTCGGACGAGGAGCTGCAGAAGGCCAAGGACTACCTGACCGGCTCCTACGCCCTGGGCTTCGACACCTCGACCAAGATCGCGCACCAGCTCGTGCAGATCGCCTTCGAGGGCCTGGGCATGGACTACATCGCCCGTCGCAACGATCTCGTGGCCAACGTGACCCAGGCCGACATCCGCCGCGCCGGGGCCCGTACCTTCGCGGACGGGAAGATGCTGGTGGTCGCCGCCGGCCGTCCCACGGACTTCTGACGGATCACGAACGTTCGGGGGCGTCCGGGTTTCCGGGGGCCGTGGACGAACCGCCGCGCCCGGCCGCGGTCGCTCGGGACTGTACGCGGGCACGGCGGTTGCTAGTTTCCGCCAAGGCGGCGACGATGCTTCACCGCTGGTTTTCAAGCTCGGGACAGTCCGGATGACATCACGCCTCGCCTCCCTGCCGGCCCGCCTCGCCCTTGTGACGGCGATGGGCCTCGCCGCGACGCCGGCCCTGGCCCATCCCGGCCACGAGCCCGTCGCCGGCTTGATGCAGGGCTTCCTCCATCCCCTCAGCGGCCTCGACCACGTCCTCGCCATGGTGGCGGTGGGTCTGATCGCGGCCCGCATCGGCGGACGCGCCCGCGTCCTCGTCCCCCTGTCCTTTCTCGGCATGATGGCTGTCGGCGGCGCCCTCGGGGTCGCCGGCATCGGGCTGCCCTTCGTCGAGATCGGGATCGCCCTCTCGGTGGTGGTGCTCGGCGCCGCCCTGGCCCTGCGCCCGGCCCTGCCGCTCGCCGCCGCCATGGCCCTCGTGGGCGCCTTCGCGGTGTTCCATGGCCATGCCCACGGCGCCGAGATGCCGGAGACCGGCTCGGGCCTCGCCTACGGTCTCGGCTTCCTCGGGGCGACCGCCCTCTTGCACGCGGTGGGCCTCGGTCTCGGCCTCTCGGCCGGACGGCTCGTGCAGAGTCTCACCGCCCTGCGGGTGACCGGTGCGGCCCTCGCGGTTGCGGGCCTCGGCCTTCTCGCCGGCGCCGTCTGAGCGCCCCCTCCGACGTCGTCGAACGGCCCCCTCCCGGGGGCCGTTTCGTTTTCGGGTAGGTCGCCCCATCCGACAGGTCAGCCCGCCGCTCAGGGATCCGCCGATGCAACTCACCGGAATCCACCATCTCACCGCCATCACCGCGCAGGCGGCCGACAATCTGGCCTTCTACACACGGGTCCTCGGCCTCCGATTGGTGAAGAAGACGGTGAACCAGGACGACGTCTCGGCCTATCACCTGTTCTATGCCGACGGCCGCGCCTCGCCCGGCACCGACATCACGTTCTTCGACTGGCCGGCGCCGCCGGAGCGACGCGGCACCGACAGCATCAGCCGCACCGGCCTGCGCGTCTCCGGCGCAGACGCGATCGGGTGGTGGCGCGAGCATCTCGCCCGGCAGGGCGTGAACCACGCCGTGCCGGTGGAGCGCGACGGGCGCCTGACCCTCGATTTCGAGGATGGCGAGGGCCAGCGCCTGATGCTGGTGGATGACGGCGGCGTCGGCGAGGCCCATCCCTGGGCGCGGAGTCCCGTGCCAGGCGAGCACCAGATTCGCGGCCTCGGGCCGATCCGGCTCAGCGTGGCGCAGATCGAGCGGACCGAGGCCGTGCTCACCGAGATCCTCGGCCTGAATCACGACCGGAACTATGAGCTTCCCGAGGGCGAGGTCCGCGTCTATCGCATGGGCGCGGGTGGCCCCGCCGCCGAACTCCATCTCGTGGCCGAGCCGAACCTCCCCTCTGCGCGTCAGGGCGCCGGGGCCGTCCACCACGTCGCCTTCCGCATCCCGGACACCGACTACGCCGCCTGGGCCGACCGGCTCAAGCAGCGCCGCATGCCCTCCAGCGGCCCGGTGGACCGCTACTATTTCCGCAGCCTGTACTTCCGCGAACCCAACGGAATCCTGTTCGAGATCGCCACCGACGGGCCGGGCTTCGCCACCGACGAGCCCATGGAGACCCTGGGCGAGCGCCTCGCCCTGCCGCCCTTCCTCGAACCCCGCCGCGTCGAGATCGAGGCCGGCCTGAAGCCGCTCTGACGCGCCGCGGCAGAATTAAGAACGATTCCAAGCCACTGTGCCGACGTGCGACTGCGTAAGCGCGCCGCCTTGACGGGCCTACCGCAGGTGCGAGAAGACGCCACGCAAAGCTTCGAGATTCGAGCGAAATTCGAGACGGACCGTCGATGAGCAAGTTCAACGAGGAGCGTGTGCTGAGCGTCCACCACTGGACCGACACGCTGTTCTCCTTCCGCACCACCCGCGATCCCGCTTTCCGCTTTCGCAACGGCGAGTTCGTGATGATGGGCCTCGAGGTCGAGGGCCGGCCGCTCCTGCGCGCCTACAGCGTCGTCTCGGCCAATTACGAGGAGGAGCTGGAATTCTTCTCGATCAAGGTCCCGAACGGCCCGCTCACCTCGAAGCTGCAGCACCTCAAGGTCGGCGACCCGATCATTGTCGGCAAGAAGCCCACCGGCACCCTGGTGCTCGACAATTTGATGCCGGGCAAGAACCTCTACCTCCTCGGCACCGGCACGGGCCTTGCGCCCTTCATGTCGATCATCAAGGACCCGGAGACCTACGAGCGTTTCGAGAAGGTCGTCCTCGTCCATGGCTGCCGGCAGGTGCAGGAGCTCGCCTACGGCGAGACCATCACCCAGGACCTGCCGAACCACGAGTTCCTCGGCGAGGTGATCAGCGCCGGGCTGATCTACTACCCGACCGTGACCCGCGAGCCTTTCCGCAACCGCGGCCGCATCACCGACCTGATGACCTCGGGCAAGCTGTTCGAGGATATCGGCCTGCCGCCGATGTCGGTGGAGAACGACCGCTTCATGCTCTGCGGCTCGCCCGACATGATCCGGGACACTCGCCAGCTGCTGACCGATGGCGGCTATGAGGAGGGCAACCACGGCGAGGCCGGGCACTACGTCATCGAGAAGGCCTTCGTCGAGAAGTGAGCGGCACGCGCGCCGTCTTCATCGCCGGCGCCGGGACAGAGATCGGCAAGACCTACGTCACCGCCGCCCTGACGCGGCGGCTGCGCGCCCTGGGCCGCGACGTGCGGACCCTCAAGCCCCTGGCGAGCGGGGTCCCGCCCCTCGATGCCGCGGACTTCGCGCAGAGCGACACCGGTCGGCTTCTCGCGGCGCAGGGCCTGGCCGTGACGCCGGAGACGGTCGCCGCCTGCTCGCCCTGGCGCTTCGTCGCCCCCCTGAGCCCCGATCTCGCCGCCGCCCGCGAGGGCCGGACCCTGGCCCTCGACGACCTCGTCGGCTGGTGCCGGGCCGCGATCGCCGCGACGCCGCCCGGCGGCACCCTGCTGATCGAGGGGGTCGGCGGCGTCATGAGCCCGGTGACGGGGGAGGCGACCGGCCTCGACTGGCTCACGGCGCTCCGCCTGCCGGCGCTCCTCGTCTCCGGCTCCTATCTCGGGGCGATCAGCCATGCCCTTACGGCGGCCGAGACCCTGCACGCGCACGGCGTCCCCCTGATCGGGATCGTCGTCTGCGCCAGCCCGGACGCGCCGACTCCGCCCGAGGTCGTGGCGGCGGCGATCGCCCGGCACCAGGCCGTCCCGGTGATCGTCATCGCCCGCGACGGGGACTGCCCGGTCGACCTCGCCGATCTGGTGCGCCCGGTCTCCGCCGCCTGAACGCCCGTCCCGCGCACCGGGGGCGCCTCACAGCACCCGAAGCGCGAGCGCGCCGGCCGGGCAGAGCCGCAGCACGTGCGGGCGCTCCAGCAGCACGTCCCAGATCCGCGCCTCCGCGTAGCGCAGCAGCACCGCGCCCCCGGGGCCCGGCCCGTGGAAGCACTGTTCCAGGGCGAGGACCAGGGTGGGGCGGGGCGGATGGGGGCGCAGGGTGGTGTCGACCGCGAGGGTGAGCGCGTCGGCGGCCGAGCCCGGGAAGGCGTCGAAGCTCTGGACCAAGCCGTCGATCTCGCTTCCGTCGAGGGTCAGCACGAGGCAGAGCCGGGGCAGGAAGCTGGGGCAGGCCGAGACCGGCACGTCACGCCGCAGGGTCAGGGCGAAGCGGGGCGAGGCTTGGGCCGGATAGGTCCAGCGATGGGCCTCGCGGACCCCCTGGAAGGGCACCCATTCCTCCGGCTGCGAGGCGGACGGGGCGGTGACGCGGCCCTCCGCCCGCCCGTCCTGGCGGTAATGTACCAGGGGGTTGACCCCGGCCATCCCGACATCGGGGTAGCGGGCCACGTACATCAGGGTGCTGAAGGCGGGATTCGGGTCGAGGCCGGCCTTCGCCCCCGCCCGCAGGTAGTGCCGCACCGGGTCGAGGCGCGTCGGGCCGCTCTGGCGCTTGTAGAAAGCGGTGTCGAAATCGGCGCTGGGATCGCGGTCCTGAGCGGCGCCGCGCCAGACGTAGTGCAGGAACGGGTCGATGCCGGAGCGGGCCACGTCCGGGTTGGTCGCCCGGTAATAGGCCGCATCGAACAGGCGGGGCACGCGGCCGAGGATCACCCGGCGGATCAGGGGCGTGGCGAGGCGGACGGCGTGGAACGTCGGGCTGCGTGTCATGGGAAGGTCGACGCCTCGCACACCTGGCGCAGGACGGCGCGGTAGGCCGCGGGGTCCTCGTCGCGTCCGACCTGGGCGAGGCCGGCGCGCTGCACCTGCGTCCACGCCGCCGCGTCCGCGTGGAGATGCGCCAGCGTCTCGGCGAAGCCCCGGGGATCGTGCCAGTCGTGGACCCGGTATCCGGTGCCGTCGGGCCAGCCCATCTGCCCGGCCAGGACGGGGGTGACGACGCTCGGCAGGCCGCGCGCTACGGTCTCCAGCACCTTGTGCGGAAGGCCGGCGGCGAAGCGCGTCGGCGCGAGGGCGACGCGGGCGGCATCCAGGGCGGGGCCGATCTCGTCGAGGCGGCCGAGCACGGTGACGCCGGGCCGGGTCAGCCGCTCGGCGATGGAGGGCGCGACCGCACCGATGATGGTGACGTGGGCGTCCGGCAGGAGCGCCCGCAGGAAGTCCCAGGCCTGCCCGAAGAACCAGTCGAGCGAATCGATGTTCGGCTCCCCCTCGCGGGCGAGGGACCCGATGAAGACGAAACCCCGGCGGGCGGCGAATCCGGGCGGGTTCGGATGGGGCGCCTGGACGTGGCCGAGGACCACCGGATCGGCGACCCCGGCCCGGCGCAGCAGGCGCGCGTCGGCCGGGGAGACGCAGACCACCCGGTCGGCCGCCGCGATCGTCCGGAGCTCCAGGGCGGTCGCCCGGGCAAGGGACGGCCCCGGCGACGGCCGGCCTTTGAGGGCGTCGACGACGAACTCGCGCAGGGCGTAGAGGGATTCGGAATCGAACACCACGCGGGCGCGGCCCACATCCCGCGGGCTCAGGCCCAGATCCGCCAGGACCTCGCACACCATGCGGATGTGCGGCGGCCGGCTGACCCAGAGCACGTCGTAGGCACCGGCCCGCTCGGTGACGAGGCGGCGGAAGCCCTCCCGCCCGCAGGGCTCGATGACTTCGATCCGGTCCGAGAGATCCCGGTAGGTCGTCGCCGGCTCCTCGCGCTCGCCGTAGACCGAGCACACCGTCACGGCGTAGCCGAGATCCGCCATCGCGTTGACGATGGTGTTGGCCCGCGGCAGCCCGGCCCCGAGATCCTGATGGGGGGCGCGGTCGTCGACGTAGAGGACGCGCAGGGCGAAGGGCGCGTCGTCGCGGGGCCCGAAGCCCGTGCGCCGCGGCCCCTGCCCGAAGAGCCAGGCACCGTGCCGCTCGCGGAAGCGGACCCGGTTGCGGTCGAGGAGCGCCTCGACGTCGGCGCGCCGGACGCTGGTGCCGCTCTCCACGTGGATCGCGATCGCACGCGGCTGGTAGACGACCCGCCGTCCCGCCTGCTGGCAGCGGGCGCAGAGGTCGGTGTCCTCGAAATAGGCCGGCGCGAACAGGTCGTCGAAGCCGCCGAGCTCGGTGAACAGCTGGGCCTCGATCATCAGCAGGGCCCCGGAGACGTAGCCCGCGTCGCGGACGTAGGAGGCCTCCGGCGCGAAGGGATCGAGGCCGCCGCGGCCGGCCGGATGGGTGAGCTGCGGGTCGTCCTGGAAGCCGGCCCCGGCCTCCTGCAGGATGCCCCCGGGGAAGACCAGCCGCCCGCCGACGATGCCGACGTCGTCGGCCTCCGCGAAGGTGCGGACCAGGGCCGCCAGGGCGCCGGGCATCAGGTCGATGTCGGGATTCAGGAACAGCACGTAGCGGCCGCGGGCCTCGGCGGCCCCCTGGTTGCAGGCGGGGCCGAAGCCGGCGTTCTCCGGATTGAGCAGGATCCGGGCGGCGTCGACCCGGTCGAAGAGCGTCCGGGTCTCGGCATCGGAGGCGTTGTCGACCAGGATCACCTCGAAGGCGGGGCCGGCGAAGGCCTGGTGCCCGGCGAGCTTCGCCAGGGTCCAGGCCAGCAGGTGCCGGGCCCCGCGCGAGACGATCACGACCGAGATCACGGGCGCGGCTTCCGGCCGGAACGCGATGCGGATGTCGTTGAGAAACAACGCATTCCAGATCAGGGCGGCCTCGACCAGGGCCGCCTTTCGGCCCGCCGGAGCGTCGAGGATGTCGGGGGCCGCCATCATGGAAGGGGCTCCGGGCTCGGGACGGGGTCGGGCAGGACCGTGATGCGGCCGATGAGGTCGTCGTGCAGGAACAGGATCGTGGAGGCCTCCGGGCCTGCGCCGAGCCCCGCGAAGGTCACGGCCGCCGGCGCGCCCGGGAGGTCCGCGCGGGCGCTGGTATACGCGCTGATATACGCGCTGGAATACATCGGAATCCCGCTGGTATTCAGAGGGGTGACACGTCCGAGCGTGATCTCGCGCGTCGGCGTGCCGATCCGGAAGGCGGCGTGGGGATGCGTGCCGAATGCGAGGTGACGCGGCAGCGTCAGGGCCAGGGTCGTCCCGTCTCCGGCGGTGCCGACGCGGACCGCCTGGGCTTCCCAGTCCGCCGCGACATCCGCCAGCTGCGCCGCGAGGTCCGCCCGGAGGAGAGGGGGCAGGCGCCGGTCGCGGACCCATTCCGGCGAGAGGGCAAGCCGGAGCCCGGCCAAACCGGCGTCCGGTGATCCGGCCTCGTCCTGTCCGCGCTCGGTCTTGCCCTCCTCCGCCCTGGCGAACCAGCGCCGGCGGGCGGGGGTGTAGGGATCGGCGCCGGGCGGGGCGACGCGCTCGGTGGCGACCAGGAGGCCGCGTTCGGGATCGTCGCGCAGGTCGGACCGCAGGGAGGTCTCGCGGGTGAGGCGTCCGCCCTCGAGGAACGTGACCACCCGATCGGAATCGTTCGCGGTGGTGGAGGCGACAGACGCGGCAGCCTCAGATGGTTTCTCATCGGAAACAGAGAGCATTGCCAGCAAAGCGGTTTCGGCACGCTCGGCGCGGGCGTTATAGCCGGCAAAGAGATCCGCGCAGGCGCGGGTGAGGGCGGCGAGGCCGGCCGCGTCGTCGGCCAGCGCGAGCACCTCGGCCTGCACTGCTTCGGCGGTCGGCAGGCGGTGGGCCGGCGCCACAGGATCGAAGCCCTCGAAGCCGAGAGCGGTGCCGATGACGGGCTTGCCGAAGGACAGGGCCTCGGCGACCTTCATCTTCAGGCCGCTGCCCATGAGGATCGGCGCCACCACGAGGTCGACGCCGTCGTAGAAGTCCTCCAGCTCCGGCAGGTAGCCGGCGAGCCGCACGCCGGGCCCTGCGGTCGGGCCGAGGCTGTTGCTGATCTCGCCCGCGATGACGAGTTCGGGACGGGCCGGGGTCCAGTCCTCGCTCCAGGCCGCGGCGAAGCGCCGGATCGAGACCAGGTTCGGATCGTTGCCGTGGCCGAGGAAGCCGATCCGCTTGACCCGGGCCGGGGCCGCGAAGGGCCGGCGGGCGGCAAAGCGCGGCGGCAGCAGGTGAACCCGGCGATCGGTGATCGTTCGGAAATAGGCCGCTTCCTCGGACTGGATCGCCAGCACGATGTCGGCCCGGGCGAGGCCCGCCGCCTCGCCCGCCTGGTCGGTGTAGAAGAAGTTCGGCTCGGCCCGGAACGGACGGTATTGCCGCTGCCGGTCGGCGAAGCGGTCGTGGGTGTCGATGAGCTTGAGCACGCCCGGCGCCGCCGCCTCCAGCGCCCGCGACAGGAACACGTAGTTCATCAGGATCGCACGGGTCTCAGGGTAGGCCCGTCCGTACCAGGCGACGAAGGCGCCGACCGCCTCGGGGCACCAGTCGTCGATGGCGAAGCACCGCGACCGGGTGGTGAGCGGGATGGTCGCCGGCGGCTCGATCCGGAAGATGTGCCGGAAGAGGCCCGCCGCCGCGGCCTCGTCGGTGGGCGGGTGCTGCCCGAAGCGGCGATAGATCTGGTCCTCGTGGGCGTAATAGGCGAGGTCGACCGCGTAGCCGCCGCGCTGCAGGGCGGCGCAGGTGGTGAGCAGCCGGCGCCGGTTGCCGGCGCTGGTCGGAAACGCCGGCATCGGCGCCACCACGAGGATCGCGGGGCCGCTCATCGTCCGGCCTCGCGGCGGAGGCGGGCGGGCGTGACGGTGCCGGGGCCGAGGAGGAACGCGGTCTCGACGGTCGCCCCGCGGGGGTTGCCCCAGGCCGGCGCCAGGGTGAGGTCGATCGCGGGGGCCGGGCCGAAGCGGAGCTCGGCCGTCGCCACCCGGGCACAGCTCCAGGTGCTGCCGGCCCGCAGCAGCAGGTAGTTCGGCACCGTGGAGCCCGAGAGCGTGGCCCGGCGCGCATCGTCGCCCGCGAGGGCGAGGCGGGGCGCCGTCTCGGGCATCGGACCCTCCGCGACGGCGGGGGCCAGCAGCGGAAACAGCGTCGCCAGGGCATCGAGGGTGTCCGGCATCACGGCCGCCAGCACCGCCTCCCCGAGGGCGGCGCGCTCGGGCCGGGCCAGCTCCGCCACGGGCCGGGGTTTCGGACAGGCGATCGCCGCATCGCGAAAATGCGTCTCCAGGGTCAGGGTGCCGCCCTCCGTCAGGGCCGCCTGCCCGTCATGCAGGACGAGGAGCCCGGCGGGATCGGGCTCGGGGCCGCCGAAGCCGGTGAAGGCCCAGGTGAGCAGGCCGAGGCCGGCCGGCGCCAGGACCGCGAGGGGGATCGGCAGGTCGGTGGCGACCGGGTAGCGGCAGACGAGCACGCCCTGGCCCGCCGCGAACAGGCGACCCGCGCTGGGACTGGGAGGGGCAGGGGGGGCGGTCATGCGGCCTGGGGATTCGAGCGGAGCGTGCGTCCGCGGATTTCGAACGGTCGACGGTCACCCGATCCTCCCCGCCCGGCCGGGGCTCGCCGGCCGGCCAGGGGCGTGGGCTGCGCGGGTCCCCACGCCGGTCGGGAGAGGGACAGGGGGAGGTGGGTGCGCAGTCCGGAAAGGGCACACACCTCACCCCAACCCGCTCCTTCCCGGCGAGGGAGCCGCCTCGCGTCTCGCCCCGGTCGTCGATGGCTCGGCGTCACGCGCGTCCCCACGAGGATCGACCCGAGCTCCGGGGTGCGAGGCCGCGCGCCACGGGCGACGACGGGGCCGCTCAGCCGGCCCGCTGCCCGCCGAAGGCCGCCAGGATGCGGGCCCAGGAGCGGGTGCCCTTGTGGAAGCTGGTCAGGTCGTACTTCTCGTTGGGCGAGTGGATGCGGTCGTCGTCGAGGCCGAAGCCGATCAGCAGCGTGTTGCGGTCGAGGAGGCGCTTGAAGTCGCCCACGATCGGGATCGAGCCGCCGGCGCCGATGGTCACGGCGGGCACGCCCCATTCCTCGGCCAGGGCCGCGCGGGCGGTCTCGAGTTCGGGCATGTCGAAGGGCAGGCTGATGGCGCGGCTGCCCTTGTAGCAGATCACCTCCACCGAGCAGTCGGCCGGGATGCGTTCGCGCACGAAGGCCTCGAAGGTGCGGGCGAGCTGCTCCGGGTCCTGGTCGTCGACGAGGCGGAACGAGACCTTGGCGCTGGCCTGGCCGGCGATCACCGTCTTGGTGCCCTCGCCGGTATAGCCGCCGATGATGCCGTTGACGTCGCAGGCCGGGCGGGACTGGACCAGTTCGATCAGCATGCGGCCGCGCTCGCCGGCCGGCTCCGACAGGCCGATGGGCCCGAGGAACGTGTCCGCCGTGAAGTCGAGGCCGCGCCACTGGTCGAGCACCGCCTGCGGCGTCTCGCGCACGCCCTCGTAGAAGCCCGGCAGCGCCACCTTTCCGTCGGCGTCGTGCAGGTCGGCGATGATCCTGGACAGGACGTGGATCGGGTTGCGCGCGGCGCCGCCGAAGAAGCCCGAATGCAGGTCGCGGTCGGCGCAGGTCACCTTGACCTCGAAATAGGCCAGCCCGCGCAGGGAGGTGGTGATGGCCGGGGTGGTCGGATTCCACATGCTGGTGTCGCAGACGAGCACGATGTCGGCGCCGAGCTTGTCGCGGTTGGCCGCGACCCATTCGGGCAACCCTTGAGAGCCGTTCTCCTCGGCGCCCTCGACCAGGATGGTGACGCCGCAGGGGAGCTCGCCCGCCATCGCCAGATGGGCCCGGCAGGCCTCCACGAAGGTCATCACCTGGCCCTTGTCGTCCGAGGCGCCGCGCCCGACGATCGTCCGCTTCCCGGCGGCGTCGGTGGCGAGGCGCGGCTCGAAGGGGGGCGTCTCCCAGAGGGTCAGGGGGTCCACCGGCTGCACGTCGTAATGCCCGTAGAACAGCACGTGCGGGAAGCCGGGCTTCGGCTTATGGGCCAGCACCACCGGGTGCAGGGCGGTCTCGTGGATGCCGGTCTCGAAGCCCAGGGCCGTCAGGGTGCCGGCGAGCCAGGTCGCGGCCTCGCGGCACTGGGGGGCGAAGGCCGGATCGGTGGAGATCGAGGGGATGCGCAGGAAGGCGAAGAGCCGTTCCAGGGCGCTGTCGAGGTCGCGGTCGATGTCGTTGAGAACGGGGGCGAGCGCGATCATCGGGCGTCCTTGAGCGAAGGCGGGCGGCGGCTCCCGGGTTAGCCCATGGCGGCTGGGCCAAGCAACCTCGACCGAGCAACCTCGACCAAGCGACGGCGCCGGCCATCGGACAGCAGACGTCTCCGGCTGAAACCGACCGGCGCAGTGGTGCTCTCGTCAAACGTGAACCCGGCGCAAGGATCCCCGGCGGGAACACCAGCTTTTTGGAACTGTTATCGAGTGGACCGGGACGGGGCGGATGTTTTTTCCCCGCCGCCGCCCCTGCGAGTTTCCTCGAACACCAGCGGCGTCGCGCCTTACGCGCCGCGCAAGCCACGGATACCGCCATGCTCATCGAAAGCGGCTCCTCCCATGCTGCGAACACCATCGGCATCACCCTGACGATCAACGGCGAGAGCCGGACGCTTCAGGTCGCCCCCTGGACCACCCTCCTCGACCTCCTGCGCGAGGACCTCGACCTCACCGGCACCAAGAAGGGCTGCGACCACGGCCAGTGCGGCGCCTGCACGGTGCTGGTGAACGGCACGCGCATCAATTCCTGCCTGACGCTGGCGGTGATGAAGGACGGGGCCAGCATCACCACGGTCGAGGGCCTGGCCGGCGCCGAGGGCCTGCACCCGCTCCAGGTGGCCTTCGTCGAGCACGATGCCTTCCAGTGCGGCTACTGCACGCCCGGCCAGCTCTGCTCGGCCGTGGGCATGCTCTCCGAGGGGCACGCCCAGTCGCGGGACGAGATCCGGGAGGCGATGAGCGGCAACATCTGCCGCTGCGGCGCCTACACCAACATCGTCGACGCCATCGAGGACGTGATGCACGCGGGAGCCGCGAAATGAACCGCTTCGATTACGTCCGCCCGACCACCGTCGACGAGGCGGTGCGCGCCATCGCCTCCGGCGCCCAGGCCCGCTTCATCGCCGGCGGAACCAACCTCGTCGACCTGATGAAGTACAATGTCGAGCGGCCCGAGCGCCTCGTCGACATCACCCGGCTGCCCCTCGACCGGATCGAGGAGCGCGACGGCGGCCTCAGCCTCGGCGCCCTGGTGACGAACGCGACCGTGGCCTACGACGACCGGGTCAAGGCGCGCTATCCGCTGCTGTCGAGCGCGATCCTGGCCGGCGCCTCGGGTCAGCTGCGCAACGCCGCCACCACCGGCGGCAACCTCCTGCAGCGCACCCGCTGCTATTATTTCTACGACGACGCCACGCCCTGCAACAAGCGCGAGCCCGGCACCGGCTGCGCCGCCATCGGCGGGGTCAACCGCATCCACGCCATCTTCGGGACGAGCCCGTCCTGCATCGCCACCCACCCCTCCGACATGTGCGTGGCCCTCGCCGCCCTGGAGGCCAAGGTCCGGGTCGCCGGCCCGGGGGGCGAGCGCACGATCCCCTTCGCCGACTTCCACCGCCTGCCGGGCGACACGCCCGAGCGGGACACCACCCTCGCGGTCGACGAGATCGTGCTCTCGGTCGACCTGCCCGACGAGGAATTCGGGGCCCACCACACCTACCTGAAGCTGCGCGACCGCCTCTCCTACGCCTTCGCCCTCGTCTCGGTGGCGGCGGTGATCAAGCTCGACGGCGACACCATCCAGACCGCGCGCTTCGCCCTGGGCGGCGTCGCGCACAAGCCCTGGCGTGACGCGCAGGCGGAAGCCTTCCTGGTCGGCAAGCCGGCCACCCACGAGACCTTCGCCGCCGCCGCCAATATCGTGGTCGCCGCGGCGCACCCCCAATCCGAGAACGGCTTCAAGATCGAACTCGCGCGGCGCGCCCTCATCCGCGGCCTGTCCCAGGCCGCCGCCGGCACGCCCCAGTCTCAGTCCGACAAGCGCATCGCCTGAAGGAACCCCTATGGCCCACAGCATCAGCACCTCCGGCACCGACACCTATGTCGGCACCGCGCAGAGCCGCGTCGACGGCCCGGCCAAGGTCACCGGCCAGGCGAAATACGCCGGCGAGTTCGCCGCGCCCGACCTGACCCACGGCTACGTGGTGTCGAGCGGCATCGCCCGCGGCCGGATCCTGTCCATCGACACGGCGGCCGCCGAGGCGGTGCCGGGGGTCCTCAAGGTCTTCACCCACGAGAACCGGCCGCGCACCGCCTGGCTCGACTACAATTACCAGGATCAGGTCGCGCCTCCCGGCTCGCCCTTCCGGCCGCTCTACGACGACAAGGTCCATTACAGCGGCCAGCCCGTGGCCCTGGTGGTGGCGGAGGATTTCGGCACGGCGCGCTACGCCGCCTCGCTGGTGAAGCTCGCCTACGAGGCCGATGCGCCGACCACCGACCTGCGGACCCTGGAGGACGCGGCCTACGTGCCGCCCAAGAAGCGCTCCGGCATCAAGCCGCCGCCGGCGCCCTGGGGCGATGCGGACGGCGCCTACAAGGCCGCCCCGGTCCAACTCACCAACCACTACCACATGGCCGTGGAGCACCATAACCCGATGGAGCCCCACGCCTCGACCGTGGTCTGGGAGGGCGACGGCAAGCTCACGGTCTACGACAAGATCCAGGGCGTCTCGAACAGCCTGGGCTACATCACCGGCGTGTTCGGGATGAAGAAGGACGACGTCCACGTCCTCAATCCCTATCTCGGCGGCGGCTTCGGCTCGGGCCTGCGCCCGCAATACCAGCTCTTCCTCGCCGTCATGGCGGCGCGGGAGCTGGAGCGCTCGGTGCGGGTGACCCTGACCCGCGACCAGATGTTCACCTTCGGCTACCGGCCCGACGTGCGCCAGACCATCGCCCTCGGGGCCGAGGCCGACGGCGCGCTGACCTCTCTCCGGCACGAGGCGATCTCCGGCACCTCCGGCTTCGAGGATTACCAGGAGGTCGTCGTGAACTGGTCGGGCATCCTCTACGACTGCCCGAACGTCGCCCTCGACTACCGGCTCGCCAAGATCGACACCTACACCCCCTCCGACATGCGGGCGCCCGGCGCCGTGACGGGCGTGTTCGCCCTCGAGATCGCGATGGACGAGCTCGCCCACGAGACGGGGCAGGACCCGATCGACCTGCGCCTGCGGAACTACGCCGAGAAGGACCGCACCCAGGACAAGCCGTTCAGCTCGAAATCCCTGCGGGCCGCCTACGCGGAGGGAGCCGAGCGTTTCGGCTGGTCGGCCCGCAACCCCGAGCCGCGCTCCATGAAGGACGGGCGCGAGCTCGTCGGCTGGGGCATGGCCACCGGCATCTGGGAGTCGATGATGCAGCAGTCGAGCGCCCAGGCCACGCTGACGGCCGACGGCAAGCTCGTGGTCGGCAACCAGACTGGCGACATCGGCACGGGCACCTACACGATCCTGACCCAGATCGCCGCCGATGCGCTGGGTTTGCGGATGACGGACGTGACGACGAAGCTCGGCGACTCGAAGCTCGCCGACGCGCCGATCGCCGGTGGCTCCTGGACGGCGGCCTCCTCCGGCACGGCGGTGATGAAGGCCTGTCGCGAGATCGCCGCCCAGGTCTTCACCCTGGCCCGCGGCCTCGACGATTCGCCCCTGGCCAACGTCGACTTCGATCGCGCGGTGTTCAAGGACGGGCGCATCTCGGTGGCGGGCGATCCGTCCCGCAGCATCGCCCTCACGGAGGTGATGGCGAAGGCGGGGATGGACCAGATCGAGGCCACCGGCTCGGCCGGCCCGGATTCCAACCATTCCCAGGAATTTGCCGGCTACACGCACTCGGCCATCTTCGCCGAGGTGAAGGTCGACGAGGATCTCGGCGTGGTGCGCGTCACCCGGATCGTCTCGGCGATCGCGGCGGGCAAGATCCTGAACACCAAGACTGCCCGCAGCCAGATCCTCGGCGGCGTGGTCATGGGCATCGGTTCGGCGCTGGAGGAGGAATCCATGCTCGACCACACCATCGGCCGGTTCATGAACCACAACCTCGGCGAGTACCACGTGCCGGTGCATGCCGACATCCACGAGATCGACGTGATCTTCGTGGACGAGGAGGACAAGGCCAACCCGATGGGCGTGAAGGGCCTGGGCGAGATCGGCATCGTCGGCACGGCGGCGGCGGTGGCCAACGCGGTGTTCCACGCCACCGGCAAGCGCATCCGCGAGCTGCCGATCACCATCGACAAGATCATCGGCTGATCCTGCACCGCGGGTCCTGACGTCTTGAGAGCCGCGCACCCCGGGTGCGCGGCTCTTTTCTCAGCGCGTGGCGCGGCCGAACAGGCGCTCGGCGAAGGTCGGGCCGGCATCGCCGCGTCCCGCGACCACGACGAGGCGGCGGACCTCGCCGCGCAGGAAGGCCTGGAGGAAGCGGTTGTAGTCCCTGAACGAGACGCAGCCGTTCGAGGCGCCGCTGGGGCCCAGCATGTAGGTGTGGGCCAGGATGCCGTCGCGGCCGTGGATCGCCGCGCTGCCGCCCACCGGGTTGAGGCGGATCGCCCGCACGCCGTGGAACAGCGCCTCGCGCTCGGTGAGGTCGTAGGTGCCCGGCGGGGTCGAGCCGCGCATCCGGCGGTGGACATGGCGCGGGTTGTCCATGCTCTCGCCGAGGCCGGAATGGGCCTCGAGCCGCTCGCCGCTCGGCAGGGTCACGGTGCGGGCGGTGATGTCGTAGATGGCCGTGCCGGCGCCGACCACCGGGCTGCTCTCGATCCCCCGGCGCGGACCGGGATCGACGCTCGGGTCCACCGCCGCGTAGGCCAGGGTGGTCCGCGGCGCCGCCTCGGGCTCCGGCGCGGAGCGCGTCCCGAACACCGTGTCGAAGAACGAGCGCTCGGCCGCGGCCTCGGCGCTGGCACGGGCGACCTGGGTCCGGCGGGTGGCCAGCGCGCGCAGGGCGGGGGCCGAGCGGAGCGCCAGGCGGGCCGGCTCGGCCTGGGCCACGAGGCCGGCCGGGCGGGGCACCGGCAGCGGGATGGTCTGGGGCAGCGCCTGCGCGGTCCGGGCCGGGCTGGCGGCCGGGGCGGGCGCGGGGCGCGGCGCCGCCATCGCCAGCGTCGTCCGGGCCGCACCCGCGGGGGGCACCAGGGCGGCGCTGAGCGGGGCCGCCTGGGCCAGACCCCGGGCTGCGGGGCCGAGGGCCGGCGTCGGATCGAGCATCCAGGCAGAGGCGCTCGGCGCCGATGCGGTCGCCAGCACCGGCCGTCCCGGACCGGCCGGGACGGGCGCGTCCGGCGCGGTCAGGTGCGGGAAGGCGGCGCAGAGGAGCGCCACGGCGGAGGTCCGCAGGAGCATCGGCCCGTGGGGCCGGCGACGACGGCGGAGGCGGCGGCCGGACGGGTACACAGCGTCGTTCATGCGGGCGAACTCGGATACGCAGTTCCCGAACTGGCACAGCCTCATCTCTGCAGACCTCAAGAAAAGGTTAAGCGAAGAGGAGGGTCGTGAACGGTGCCTGTTAGGAAAACATCAACCTTAACTGGCCCTATTCAGCCGCAACTTGGTTAATCGTAGATAAACCGCGACGCATTGTGTGGAGAAATCTTCCGCCTCGCTGTTCGACACCCTGCCGGGAGCCTCCGTCCCCGCTCTTCGGCGAGCGGGCATGCGATGGGCCGGCCCGACCCCGCGACGAAATCCGGTCCGGACCCTGTGGACCTCGGGGGCAAGCCGGGCCGGGACAGCGAACCACGCGAATTTTCTGCGTATCCTCCGCGTGGGGCCGGGCCGGCGGCCGGCTGCAGGGGGATCGTACCCGCCATGGGGTTTCTCATCGTCTTTCTCGGGGCCGGCCTCGGCGGCATGGCCCGCCACGGCGTCGGGCTGGCCGCCCTGCGCTTCGGCACGGCTTTTCCCTACGGCACGATGGGCATCAACATCCTGGGCTCGATCCTGATGGGGGTGCTGGCGGGCTGGTACGCCATGCGCAGCGGCAGCCAGCCGATGCGGCTGTTCCTCGCCACCGGCGTCCTCGGGGGCTTCACCACCTTCTCGTCCTATGCCCTCGAAGGCATCCTCCTGTTGGAGCGCGGCGAGATGGCGGCGGCCATCATCTACATCCTGGGCTCGGTGGTCCTCGGGCTCGCCGGCCTGCTCCTCGGCCTGATGGTCATGCGGATGATCCTGTGAGACCGGCCGGGCCGTCGCGATGCTAAGCGCGCTGCTGCTCTCCTGGCGGTTCTGGGCCCTGCTCTCGGCCGTCTTCGCCGCGCTGACCGCCATCCTGGCGAAGGTCGGCGTCACCGGCGTCCCTCCCGACGTGGCGACCTTCGTGCGGACCGTGGTGATCCTCGCCCTCACCGGCGCGATCCTGTTCGCCACCGGGCAGGTGCCGGGCCTCGCGGCGATCCCGGGCCGCAGCGTCGGCTTCCTCGTGGCCTCGGGCCTCGCCACGGGCGCCTCCTGGCTCTGCTACTTCCGCGCCCTCGCCCTCGGGGATGCGGCGCGGGTGGCGCCCCTCGACAAGCTCAGCGTCGTGCTCGTCGCGATCCTCGGGGTGATTCTCCTCGGCGAGAGCCTCACCCTGCCGAACTGGATCGGCGTCGTCCTGATCGCGGCCGGGGCCATTCTGGTGGCCTACCGGGGCTGAGAACCGCCCGGCCCCGCGCTGTCGCAGGATCAAGCCCCGGCCAGGACGCTGCTTTTCCCGACGTATGGAATTCTTCCAAATCGAAGACAGTAGATCCTCCGCCGATCGCAAGATTCAACCTATTCCAATGTTTCGAGAATTGCTTGCCAAGCGGAGACTCAGCTTTCAAACCTCTCTCCAGAACGCGGATCGCGAGAGGAGAGCGGAATCATGGAACGCACGCTGGACTGGCTGCGCGGCACCGTGCGGATCGCCTGGTGGGACGGCTCGGCCCTCGACCTGCGGCTGCATCGCTTCGCCGACCTCATCGACGCCCTGGCGGGCGCTCCGGAAACGGATCCCGCCCTGGTGCCGGCCCACTGGCGGGAACGCCTGTCCGACCGGACCTCGGGAGCCCGGGCATGAGCGGGCAGGACGAGCGGATGGACGCCCCACCGCACCCCGCGCCGGCCTGCGCCGAGCCCGCGTCGCCCGAGGCCCATCTCGACGAGGCCCTGCGCCGCGCCTTCTGGCAGAGCCTGAACCGGGCGCCCCTGCCGGCCCTGTCGGCGCTGGAGGTGGCGGCCCGCGTCGTCGGTGCCCTCTATCGGCAGGTGGCCCAGGCCCATGAGGGGCCGCAGGGCTGCCGCTGCGGCTGGGAACCGGATCCCGATTGCGACCTCATCGTGCTGGAGGCCAACCTCGCGGCGGCCCTGATGCAGCCGCCCGAGCCCGATCTCGCCCGCATGATCCCCCTCGGGCGCGCCTGATACGGGCTCCGCTCGATCAACGTGGAGCCCGTATCCGGCAAGCCCTCGCGGCGTTTGAGCGAAGTCCAAATCCGCCATCCGGAAGGAATCAACCGGCCAGCCCTCAGGTCCAGGATCCGGTATGAGCCGGGATGGTTACGATTCCCTCATACTCCCGGGCCGACCATGGTGGTGCGAGCCCGATCTCGGCCTCGCGTCGGCGCACCGGGAGTGTGAGATGGACGGGTTCTATCGCGGCATCGAGACGAGCCTCCTGGCCTTCAGTCTCGTCCTCGGGCTCGGTGCCCTGGTCCTCTCGCACCGTGCCCTGCCGCGCCCGACCGTGGCCCAGCTCGCGGTCAGCCTGCCGATGATCTCGGTCTCGGCGCTGCCCTGAGCATTCATCCGGGCCGTACACCGAATCCCGCTCAAGGATTCATGATCGGCCGGTCCTCGCGACTGCAACCCTTCCGGCCCCTCGCGACTTAACAGTTCAAGAGGCAACGCACGCCGTTGCACGATCCTGACACGTTGAGGGCACATCCCCCGAGGGATGTGCGAGCGAGACTTTTCGATGGTAGCGAATCGACTGCGCGTATCCGCCATCGCGGGTACTCTTGTCTTGGCCGGGACATTCCTGACGGGTGCCGGTTTCTCGGGCGCTTTCGTCTCCGGCGCCCTTGCGGCTCCGGTCGCCGACCAGGGTCCGGGCAAGGCCTCCGTGGTTGCACCCACCGTCACCCCCGTCGCGGCCGTGACCGAATCGGAAGACGAGTCGGTCAATTGCAGCCGCTCGCGCAAGCGCCTCTGGGTCGAGGGCGAGGGCTGGATCGTTCGTCGCGTCACCACCTGCCGCTAGCGCGAGACCGGGAGCGCCGCGGCGAACCCGACCCTGCCGCGAGGCAGGGTTTTTTCGTATCGTGAGCCTTGTCGCCTGCCTGCCGAGGCTGCTCCGTCCCGCTCGGGGGCCCGCCTAAGCACTCTTCGACGCTGAAGGCCGCCGAGATTTCGGGAACGACGGAGGCGTCCGCCGGTTCTCGTTCGAATCGGCTAGCGTGGGAGTCCGGCGTCGCATGACCACTCGTTCGAAGATCCTGCCGCGCAGGGGAATCTCCCTCGGCATGGCCGGCCTCGCCGGTGCTCTGGTGCTCTCCGGCCTTGCCGGCACGGCGCAGGGCCAGGACCTTGCCTACGGCAGCTATCCCTATGCCGGCTACGAGAACGGCTATGGCGGGCCGCTGATCCATGGCGACTATGTCGGTGCGCCGCTCACCCGTTTCCCCCGCCCGAGCGAACTCGTGCCCAGCGCCTGGGGCTACGGGACCTACGGCATCCCCACGGTGGCGGGGATCCGCAGTGCCTCGGTCGGCACGCCGACGGTCTACGTCATCGAGGGGCAGCCCTCCGCTTCCCGCGTCGCAGCCCCCGGCCGCTCCCGGGTTCTGACGCGCGGCCGACAGGGGCGCTGGTCGGACGCTGCCGGGCCCACGCGAGCCCGGGGCCGCGGCGGCCCGTTCCAGGCTGCCGCCCCGGTTGCCGAGACGAGCGGAGGGGCCCGCGTCATTCCCGTCCGGGTTTCCCCGGCCCAGATCACGCAGCGTTAGGGCGCAGCGCCGGAACAAGACTCCGCGCCGACTTTCGCAAGCGGTTAATCTGTTCGTGCCACCTTCCGGTCAAGAACCGTGAAGGTGGTCAGGCCGCGCCATGCATATCGTCCTCGTCGACACCAGTCGGGTCGTCCTCAAGATGATCGCGGCGCTGCTCGAGCCCAACGGTCACACCGTTTCGGCCTTCACCGATTCCGCCGAGGCCCTCAACTTCGTGGAGAATACCGGCTCGGTCCGGGTGCTGATTACCAGCCTCGAGGTCCGGCCGCTGGGCGGCCTCGAACTGTGCTGGTCCGCCCGCCTGCTTGCCGAGGCCAATCGCCCCCTCTACGTCATCACCATGTCCTCGGCCCGGAACGCCCGGAACCTGGCCGAGGCCCTCGATAGCGGCGCCGACGACTTCATCGAGAAGCCGCCGGGACCGGAGGAGCTGCATGCCCGCCTGCGGGCCGCCGAGCGCCTCACCACGATGCAGAGCGAACTGATCCGCCTCGCCGACACGGACTCGCTGACGGGCCTGCTCAACCGGCGCGCCTTCCTGCAGAAATCGCGGGATGCCGCGGAGCGCGTGGGTGATCACGGCAGGATGTCGGCCATTCTCCTCGACATCGACCACTTCAAGGGCATCAACGACGAGTACGGCCATGACGTCGGCGATGCGGCGATCCAGGCCGTGTGCCGGGAACTCGCCCTCGATGGCATCGTCGGCCGACTCGGCGGCGAGGAGTTCGGCATCATCCTGCCCCACCGCTCCGGCACGGAGGCCGAGGGTGTGGCGACCCGCCTGCGCCGCTCGATGGAGGCCCTGCGCATCCGCGGCGGCCGGGTCCCGATCCGCCTCACCTGCAGCTTCGGCGTCAGCGAGTGGTCGGAGGGCGACACCATCGAGGGTCTGCTCAAGCGGGCCGACATCGCCCTCTACGAGGCCAAGACGACGGGACGCAACCGCGTCGTGAGCGCTGCCTCCGACCTCGTGCTGGCCCGCGCCGGCTGAGCCGGAACCTGTCTCGAATCGAGGGGGAACCCGGCAGCTCCCCTGTGCCGTTGCGAAACGCCCGCATTCCCGACCCGGTCGCGCGATGCGGTCGTTTACCAAAGTACCGCCGGATTTCCCGTGGGTTTTGGTCAATGTTCGGGGGATTGCACCAGAATCCAGATCGAGCCTTGGCCAGTAAAACCCTGGAACGAAACTTGATCTGAACCTCCCAGGGAACGCCGCGGTGTGTCGCGGTGGGACAATGGGGAGGGTAGCGGCATGAATGACGCCGTGGGAGTTTTGATCGTCGGCGAGCCCCTCGGGCTCGAGCCCGCGTTTCGCGCCGTCATCGAGCATGAGCCGCGCCTGCAGACCTTGAGCGAAGGGGAACTCTCGCCCGGGTCGGACGGACCGTCACGCAAGGTCGCTCTGCTGTTCGTCGGGGGGGAGCCCGAGCCGGGCCTTGCCGGCCGGATCGCGGCGCTCAAGGGCCGGGCGCCGGGCCTCGCCGTCCTCGTCGGCTTCGAGGTATTGCGGGCGGGCCTCCTGACCCGGCTGGTGGAGGCGGGCGCCGATGCCTTCATCGCCCGCTCGGCGACGCCGCGCGACATCTGCCGGGCCCTCCTCACCCTTGCCGCCAGCCCGACCGAATCGTCCCGGGACGAGGCGGCACCGGTGGCCCCGGCCGATAGCCTGACGCCGCGCGAAGCCGAGATCCTGCGCTTCCTCAGTGCCGGTTTCAGCAACAAGGAGGTGGCTCGCCGCCTGAACCTGAGCGTGCGCACGGTGGAGACCCACCGCCTCAACCTGCGCCGCAAGACCCAGACCGGGCGCCTCAAGGACCTCGTCGCCCTGGCCCGCCACCTCGGCCTCACGCCGGTGGTCGATGCCGCGCCGGTCCGTTCGACGGGCGGCGACCGCCCCCGGGGCCTGCACGCGAGCGAGTCCGTGGCCCGGCTCTGAGCCGGGCCGCGACGCCCCTCAGGCGGGCAAGACGTTTCTCAGGCGGGCAAGACCTTTTTCAGGCGAGCAAGACGTTTCTCAGGCAGGAGTCAGACTTTCGTTGACCGCGGAGAGGGGACGCTTGGGCTTCTGGGCCACGTCGCCGCCGCGCATGGCCTCCTCCAGCGGCTCCGGACCCTTGCGCAGGAGCTTGGCCAGATAGTAGCTGCCGAACCCGAAGATGAAGGCGTAGGCGATCAGGAAGGCGACCAGGGAGGTCGTCACGGCGTTGACCGTCAGGGGCGAGTGGGCGTCCGCCGTGCGCAGCTGCCCGTAGACGATGTAGGGCTGGCGCCCGATCTCGGCGGTGAACCAGCCGAACAGGACCGCGCCGAAGCCGGACGGGGTCATCAGCATCGCCGCGTTGAGGAACCAGCGGTTCGAGAAGAGCGTGCCCTTCCAGCGCAGGTAGAGGCTCCACAGGCTCAGGCCCAGCATCGCCATGCCGATCGCGACCATGATGCGGAACGAATAGAACACCGGCCAGACCGGCGGACGCTGGTCGCGCGGCACGTCCTTCAGGCCCGGCACCACGCCCGAGAAGTCGTGGGTGAGGATGAAGCTGCCCAGCCGCGGGATGCCGATCTCGAAGTCGTTCTTCTCCGCCTCCATGTTGGGGATCGCGAAGAGCAGCAGGGGCATGTTGTCCTGCCGGTCCCAGTTCGCCTCGATCGCCGCGAGCTTGGTCGGCTGCAGCTTGAGCACGGCCAGCCCATGGGTGTCGCCGACGAAGATCTGGATCGGCGTGAAGATCACCGCGAACCAGAGCGCCATGGAGAGCGAGAGCCGGGCGCCCGCCACCTTCTCGGCCGGCTCCTTGCGCGCCCGCAGGATCATCCAGGCCGACATGCCCGCCACCGCGAAGGCCGTGGTGAGGAAGCAGCCCAGGACCATGTGGGCGTAGCGGATCGGGAAGGAGGGGTTGAAGATCACCTTCCACCAGTCGGTGGCGATGGCCCGGCCGTTCTCGACGACGAAGCCGTCGGGGGTCTGCATCCAGGAATTGGCGGACAGGATCCAGAACGCCGAGATCAGGGTGCCGATCGCCACCATGCAGGTGGAGACGAAGTGCAGCCGGTCGCCGACCCGGTCCCAGCCGAACAGCATGATCCCGAGAAAGCCGGCCTCCAGGAAGAAGGCGGTGATCACCTCGTACTGGATCAGCGGCCCGAGCACGTTGCCGGTGAAGTCGGAGTAGCGCGACCAGTTGGTGCCGAGCTGGTAGCTCATCACGATGCCGGAGACGACGCCGAGGCCGAACGAGACCGCGAAGACCTTCACCCAGAACCGGTAGAGGTTCCGGTACATCGGGTCGCCGGTCCAGAGCCACTGCGCCTCCAGGCGGGCGAGGAAGCTCGCCAGCCCGATGGTGAAGGCCGGGAAGATGATGTGGAAGGCCATGGTGAAGCCGAACTGGATGCGCGAAAGCAGGAGCGCGTCGACGTCCATGGCAAACCCTCATGCGATGTGGGGCCCCCGATGGGAGGGGACCCTGGAGCAGCTATAGCGTGAAGACGCCGAAGCTGCATCCGGTTCGCGGCGGGCGACCGGGTCGCAGGGTTGTGCGGCCTCGGGGCGGCTCAGCGCCGCGGCAGCAGGCGGCGCGGCGCGCGGGCCAGGGTCGCGACCCCGAACAGCCCGAGAGCCACCACGCCCGTCAGGCCGGCGACGAGGAGATCGCGGTCGCGGCTCGTCCAATAGGCGCTGCGCGTCGTCTTGGTCCGGTCCGAGAAGCGCCCGTCGATGCCCACAGGGCCGGGCACCGGGGCGAACAGGTTGCCGGCCTTGTCGGGGGCCGGTTCGTCGGTGAGCTGGGCCGACCACATCGTGGCGGCCTTCGCATCCGCGTAGCCCGGCATCAGCGCCTGGGCGGCGGCCATCATCACCGTGCTGTGGCCGACCCAGACCTCGCGGCTCGGGTTGTCGGCCGTGGCGACGATGGCCTCGGCGCAGAGGCGCGGATCGTAGACCGGATCGGGGGCGTACTGGCCGTGGCCGGTGCGGTTGCGGGCCCAGTTGAACTGCGGGGTGTTGACGGCGGGCAGGTAGACCACGCTGAGGGAGACCTTCACGCGATCGTGGATCAATTCGGAGCGGAGGGCGTCAGTGAAGCCCGAGACCGCGAACTTCGCCGCGCAGTAGGGCGCCTGGAGCGGCGCGGCGCGGATGCCGAGGCCCGACGAGACCTGGATGATGGCGCCGCGGTCGCGCGGCTTCATGTGGCGCAGGGCCGCCAGCGTCCCGTAGACCTGGCTCAGGTAGGTCGTCTCGGTGACGCGCCGGTACTCCTCGGGCGTGATCCGGTCGGCCGGGTTCACGATGGTCGCCATCGCGTTGTTGACCCAGGCCCGGATCGGGCCGAACTCCCGCTCGATCCGCTCGGCGGCGGCATCGATCGCCTCCGCGTCCGCCACGTCGGCCGAGATCCCCAGGACGGGGCGGCCGTAGGCGGACAGGTCGGCCTCCGCGTCGCGCAGGCGGTCGGCATCGCGGGCGATGACAGCCACGGCCCAGCCCCGCCGGGCGAAGAGATGGGCGGTGGCGAGCCCGATTCCGGCGGTTCCCCCGGTGACGACCGCGACCTTCATGATGTTTCATCCTTGGTGAGCGCGTGGCGCCAACGGGTTCGGGGGCGACCTGGTGCCGGCGGGGATGCGTGCCCAAACGACACGGGGGAAGCGGGGTCGTCATGGCTGATGCCCTCCGCGACTCTCCCTCTCCCGCAGAGGGGGGGAGGGGGATGCGTCGAGGCCAAGCTGTCTTCGAGCGTCGACTCAGGCGGCTTGACCCTGTGGGGATTCCGATGCCGTCGCCCGCCGCTTCCCGGCCGTCTTCCCGGCCCGCGCGCCCGAGAGATCCCGGCCCTTGCCGTCCTTCACCTCGGCGAGGCGTGCCTGGAGCAGGCCGAGCACGGCCGCCTCCTCGGGCTTCAGCCCGGCGAGGTCCTCGCGCAGCTCGTCCTCCACCGCGTCCTTGATCTGCAGCAGGAGCGCGCCCTCGAGGTAGCAGTCGAGCACCTGAGGGTGGATGTAGCACTTGCGGCAGATGGTCGGCGTGTTGCCGAGCCGGGCGGCGACGCCCTCGATGGCGGCGCGCAGGTTCTTCTTGGCCTTGGCCTCGCTGTCGAAGGCCTCGAATTCCTGCAGCGCCAGGGCGGCCAGGACGGTCCCGGCCCAGGTCCGGAAATCCTTGGCGGTGATGTCCTGGCCCGTGATCTCGCGCAGGTAGGCGTTCACGTCCGCCGAGGTCACATCGCGCACGGTGCCGTCGGCGTCGCGATACTGGAACAGCTCCTGGCCGGGCAGGTCCTGGCAGGCCTTGACGATGCGGGCGACGCGCCGGTCCTTGAGGCCGAGGTCCCAGGTCTTGCCGCTCTTGCCCTTGAACCGGAAGGTCAGCGCCGAACCCTCGATCCGGGCGTGCCGGTCGCGCAGGGTGGTCAGGCCGAAGCTCTTGTTGGTGCGGGCGTAATCGTCGTTGCCGACACGGATCAGCGTGGTCTCCAGGAGGTGGACCACGGTGGCCAGCACCTTTTCACGGGGGAGGTCGCGCCGGCCCATGTCGGCATCCACCCGAGCGCGGATGGCCGGGAGCGCGTCGGCGAAGGCCATGACGTGCTCGAACTTGGTGAGGTCGCGGGCGGCGCGGAAATCCGGGTGGTAGCGGTACTGCTTGCGCCCCTTGGCGTCGCGGCCGGTCGCCTGGATATGGCCGTTGGCCCGCGGGCAGATCCAGACGTCGGTATAGGCCGGCGGGATCGCCAGGGCGCGGATGCGCGCCAGCGTCTTCGCGTCCCGCACCGGCTGGCCCCGGGCGTCGCGATAGGCGAAGCCCGTCCCGCTCTTCCGGCGCGTCAGCCCCGGCATCGTGTCCTCGACGTAGCGCAGGCCCGCCTCCTCGGCGGCGTCGCGCGGGTCGGCGACCGTGCCCTCTTCGTCGCGCGCCGTGGCCATGCTCCGGTTCCGTCCCTCACGGTGTCTCGTTGGCCGTCAACGGGGCCGCGCCATCCCCTGTTCCGCCATCCCCTGTTCCGCCATGGGCTGTTCCGGCGGGGGCGTGCTACAGCGCGTCCGATGGATCATCCCGCTTCCGGCACCAGGCCCCGGCGCCTCGTCCTCCTCGCCCCCGACGATGCCGGGTTCGCCGCCCGCGACCTCCCCCTGGTCGCGGCGGCCCGGGCCGCCGGGCTGTCCGCGACGGTGGTGACGCGGGTGGACGCCCATCGCGGGGCGATCGAGGCGGCGGGCGCCCGGGTGGTGCCCTTCGCGCTGGGGACCTCGCGCATCAACCCGATGGCGGCGGGCTACGAGGCGGGCCAGCTCGCCGGGATCCTGAAGGCCCTGGAAGCCGACCTCCTCCACGCCATCGGCCTCCGGGCGATCGTGGTCGGCGGCACGGCCGCGGCCATGTCGGGGATCGCGGCGCGGATCTACCAGCCCGACGACCTCGCGGCCCTGAACGCCCGCACGGATGCCGCCGGGCGCCTGACGCGCTTCGCCCTGCGCCAGGCGCTGCGGGGCCCCCTCGCCACCCGGACCACCCGATACCTCTGCGCGACCGCGGCCGAGGCCGCCGCCCTGGGGCTCGATCCGGCCGATACGGCGCTGGCACTGGCGGGCGCGGACCGGCTCTCGGCCGCCGCCGGCACCCTCTACGGCGAGTTCGCCCGGGCATGAAATGCCAGGAGGAGCGCGCCAGCATGAGCACGCCAGCATGACGCCGTCGGCCGATCCCCTTGCCTTCATCCGGGCCAACACCCGGCTGCGCCCGGTGCCGCACGCACCCGAGATCGTCCTGCACGTGGCCGACGAGGCCACCGAGCTGTGGCAGAAGACCGAGGACGAGCTGGAGGCGATCGGCCTGCCGCCGCCGTTCTGGGCCTTCGCCTGGGCCGGCGGGCAGGCGCTCGCCCGCTACATCCTCGACAATCCCGGCCTCGTGGCGGGCCGCCGGGTGCTCGATTTCGCCTCGGGCTCGGGCCTCGTCGCCATCGCGGCGGCGCGGTCCGGCGCGGATCATGTCACGGCCAGCGACCTCGACCCCTTCGCGATCCCGGCCATCGGCCTCAACGCGGCGGCCAACGGCGTGGCGGGGCAAATCGAGGCGGTGTCGCGGGACCTCATCGGCACCGATCCGGGCTCCGCCGTCGTGCTCGCCGCCGACATCTTCTACGAGCGGGATCTCGCGGCCCGGGTCACGGACTGGCTGTCCGGCCTGCACGCGGGCGGCGCCACCGTGCTGGTGGGCGATCCCGGCCGCTCCTACCTGCCGCGCGACCGGCTCACCGAACTCGCCACCTACACGGTGCCGGTGAGCCGCTCCCTGGAGGACGCCGAGATCAAACGCAGCAGCGTCTGGCGCTTCAGCGCCTGAACCGCCTTCAGAACCGGCCGCGGCGCTGCGCGTCGAGGCTCCAGGGGCCGGCGCCGGCGGCGGCGAGGTAGAGGAAGACGAAGCAGAACAGGATCGCGGCATCGCCCCCGTTGAGCGCCGGGAACGGGCTCTTGGGGTGGTGGGCGATGAAGTACGCGAAGGCCATCTGGCCCGAGAGCAGGAACGCCACCGGCCGCGTGAACAGGCCCAGGATGATGAGCGCGCCGCCCAGGGTTTCGAGGATGGCGGCGAACCACAGCAGCGACATCATCGCGGGGGCCGCTCCGCCCCCCATCCGCACGGGAAAGCCGAACAGCTTCTGCGTGCCGTGCTCCAGGAAGAGCAGGCCTGCCACGATGCGCAGGATGCTGAGGAGGCGCGGCGCCCAGGTCGTCGAGAGGCTGGCGAGGGACATGGGCGAGGGGTCTCCGGCGATGGGCCCGCCGCGCGGACGGCGCCCGCGCGAAGCCGTCGAGCCATAGCGCGGGGCAGGGGACGGGGCGAGCCTCGGAGGGCAATCCCGCGGGGATATCCGGCCGCGTGGCCCTGCCTACAGGCCGTCGTCGAAGTCCGGCGGGCCGAGGCGGCGCCAGGCGGCGGCGATGCGCTCGGGCTTGGTGTCGAGGGCCTCGGCGCAGGCGAGGAGCGTCGCCTCGTCACCCATGATATGATCGAGGATGCCCGCCAGGAAGCCGGGATCCTGTGCACTGGCCCGCAGGGTCTCGGGCGTCGCCCCGGTGGCATTGAGGAAGGCGAACAGGCGCTCGTCGTCGGTGGCCATCCAGGCGAGGGCCGCCAGGGCCACGCCCTCGGCGGAGTCGTCTCCGCCATTGGGTTTGCGTTTCGTCAACATGTATCCGCTAAATCTCCTGAGGCGGGGCATGCGTCGAACGACAATGGGCCGTCCACGCACCGGGAACAACGGGCCATGAAGAAGACCGTGCTCATCGTTGAGGACAACGAACTCAATATGAAGCTCTTCAACGACCTGTTGGAGGGCCATGGCTACGCGACGCTCAAGACGGCCAACGGCATCGAGGCGATCGAGCTCGCGCGGGCGCATCGCCCCGACCTGATCCTCATGGACATCCAGCTTCCCGAGGTCTCCGGCCTCGAAGTCACGAAGTGGCTCAAGGAGGACGACGACCTCAAGGCCATCCCGGTGATCGCGATCACGGCCTTCGCCATGAAGGGCGACGAAGAGCGCATCCGCGAGGGCGGCTGCGAAGCCTACCTGTCGAAACCGATCTCGGTGGCGAAGTTCCTCGCCACCGTCCGCCAGTATCTCGGCGACGCCAGGACCGCCTGACCCGCCCACCTCGCTCATAGCCTTCCCGATGGCCCGTAGTACGACCCTGCGCGAGGACCGATGTCGGCCCGAATCCTGATCGTCGATGATCTCTTTCCGAACGTGAAGCTCCTGGAGACGAAGCTCTCCATGGAATACTTCGACGTTCTGGCGGCGATGAACGGCCCCGACGCCCTGACGATCTGCGAGAAGGGTCTCTGCGACCTCGTCCTCCTCGACGTGATGATGCCCGGCATGGACGGGTTCGAGGTCTGCCGCCGGCTCAAGAGCAACCCCAACACGGCCCACCTGCCCGTCGTGATGGTCACCGCCCTCGACCAGCCCTCCGACCGCCTGCGCGGGCTCGATGCGGGCGCCGACGACTTCCTGACGAAGCCCATCGACGACACGGCCCTGTTCGCCCGCGTGCGCAGCCTCGTGCGCCTCAAGGCGGTGACGGACGAGCTGCGCTCCCGCGCCATGGCCTCGCGGGATTTCGGGATCGGCGACCCCCTGGCCCTCGCCGCCGCCGAGACCGGCCTCAACGCCTCGATCCTCCTCGTGGAGGACCGCCCCGGCTCGGCAGACCGCCTCGCGGCGGCCCTGGGCCAGCACCACACGCTCACGGTCGAGCCCGACCCGCACAAGGCCCTGGTGCTGGCGGCGGAGGGCACGTTCGACCTGACCCTGGTCAGCCTCGACATCCAGGGCTTCGACGGCCTGCGCCTGTGCAGCCAGCTGCGCTCCCTCGACCGCACCCGCCTGATGCCCGTGATGATGATCGCCGAGGAGCACGACCGCGCCCGGGTGATCCGGGGTCTGGAATTCGGCGTGCACGACTACCTGATGCGGCCCGTGGACCGGAACGAGCTCGTGGCCCGGGTGCGCACGCAAGTGCGCCGCCGCCGCTTCTCGGAGGCCCTGCGGGGCGCCGTCCAGGCCTCGATGGAACTCGCGGTCACCGACGGCCTCACGGGCCTGCACAACCGGCGCTACCTCGACAGCCATCTCGGCGCGCTGTTCGGCGAGGCGGCCCTGCGCAACCGTCCGGTGGCGGCGCTGATGCTCGACATCGACCGATTCAAGTCGATCAACGACACCTACGGCCACGAGGCCGGCGACGAGGTGCTCAAGGCCTTCGCCGAGCGCATCCGCACCCATACGCGCGGCATCGACATCGTGGCCCGCTACGGCGGCGAGGAGATCGTCATCATCCTGCCGGATGCCGAGGCCGAGGGGGCCTACGCCATCGCCGAGCGCATCCGCGAGCGGATCGAGGCGGTGCCGTTCTCCATCCAGCGCGACACCCGCACCGTTCCGGTGACCGTCTCCATCGGCGTGGCCTGGCGCCGGGCGGAGGATGCCGGGCCGGCCGACATGCTCAAGCGGGCCGACCTCGCCCTGTACCGGGCCAAGAGCACCGGCCGGAACCGCGTCGAAGCGGCGGCGGCCTGAAGCCGGGCCGCGCGCCGCCCGAGGCCCTGAAGCCCGCTACTGCAGCTGGTGGCCCTTCTTGGCCATCTCGGCGCGCACCCGGACCATGATGTATTCCGAGACGTCCTGGGTCCAGGTCTGCATCGCCTGGACCATCTCGTCGAGCACCTGCGGCTGGGTCTCGACGTAGCGCTTGCCGGCGGGCGAGCGGAAGAAGGTCGCGATCTCGTTCAGCTCGGCCTCGGACAGGCGCGAGGCGTAGATCCGGGCGGCGGTCTCGATCATCGCCTGCTTCTGCAGCTCCATCTCGGGCTCGAGGGAGGCCAGCACCGTATCGAGGTCCTTGGTGATCTCGGGCCGGGTCACGGCGCCTTGGCGGATGCGGTCGCTGAAGGCCGGGATGATCGAGTCGAACGAGCGGGCGATGCCGGAATTCAGCATGACCTCGCGGGCGAGGGCCAGGTGGTTGGCCGAGTAGGCCGGCGTCTGCGCGGCGGGGGTGCTCGGCGCCGGCGCGGCGGGCGGCTTGGCGCCGGGCTTGGCCGCCGGCGGCTTCTGAGCCGGGGCTTGGGCGTGCACTGGGGCCAGGGCGCCCAGGGGGGCGCTGGCGAGGACGAGGGCGGCCAGGGCGGCGAGGCGGCGGGACATGGCGGACGCTCCGGGAGGGGTTCGGCGAAGGGGAAGACGGAAAGGGAGAGGGATGGGGGCGATCGCCCTCAGACGATTCCGAGCCGGCTCACCACCGCCTGCCCGTCCCGTGCCTCGGCCAGGATGGCTCCGGTGGCGAGGCCGAGGAACAGGCCGTGCTCGACGACGCCCGGCACGGCCCAAAGGGCACCCGACAAGGCCTCGGGGTCCGGGATGCGTCCGAGATGGGCGTCGAGGATGTGGTGGCCGCCATCGGTGACGAAGGGCGCGCCGTCCCGGGCCCGCAGGACGAGCTCGCCGGTGCAGCCGCTCGCCCGCAGGGCGGCGGCCACGGCCCGGCGGGTGGCGCCGAGGCCGAAGGCGTTGACCTCGATCGGCAGGGGAAACGCCCCGAGGGTCTCGACGCGCTTGGCGGCATCCGCGATCACCACCATCCGGTGGCTGGCGAAGGCGACGATCTTCTCGCGGAGCAGCGCGCCGCCGCCGCCCTTCACGAGGCGCATCGCTCCGTCGATCTCGTCGGCGCCGTCGATGGTCAGGTCGAGTTCGGGCAGCGCTTCCAGGGTGGCGAGGCGGATGCCGGCGGCCTCGGCCGCGACCCGTGTCGCCTCGGAGGTGGGCACGCCGACGACGTCGAGGCCGGCCCGGACGCGGGCGCCCAGAAGCTCGACGAAGACGTTGGCGGTGGACCCGGTCCCGATCCCCAGCCGCATCCCGGGCGTGACCAACCCGACCGCGACCTCGGCCGCCGCGCGGCGCAGATCCGGCCCGCTCACGCGACGGCTCCGGCGGCTGGGAAGGGGCGGGCGTGCGGCATGGAACGGCTCTGGCGAAGGGCGAATCGGGCGAGGGGCGAATCGAACGGGGCGAGCCACCGGCCGGCGGACGCGCCCGGTGCCCCTAGCACGCCGGGCCGGAGGGTCCAACGCGGCGTGTCGGGGGCGGCGATCGGCTCAGGGCGCGGTCAGGGACGGGCGCTCTGGGGCGGCGTGGCGCTCGGGCCCACCCGGCCCGGGGCGGCGCCGGTGGCGGGGGCCTCGTCGGCCCCCGGGCTCGCCGGGTTCGCCTGCGCGGTGCAGACCACCGCTTCCTTCTGCAGCTGCACGTAGCAGATGCTCATCTCGCCGGTGCGGTAATTGACCCGGAACACCCCCGCCTCGCGGGTGTGGCGGGAGGCGACCAGGCCGTATTCCGACGGGGCCTGGGCGCTCGCGCCCTCGCCGGCGCCGTAGCAGACGGTGACACCGACACTGCCCACCGCGCCCTCGCGCAGGCCGTACTGGCAGGAGGTCACCTCGCCCGTGACCTTGTCGACGCGATAGACCCGGTTGAGGTCGATCTGGGGAGCCGGCACGAACTCGAAGGAGGCCGCCCAGGCCGGCGCGGCGAGGGCCGGGAGCAGGCCGGCCGTGACGACGAGGGCCCGGGCGGGGCGGGCGGACATCGGACGCAGGATCGAACGCATCGGGAGCCTTCGTGAATGCTGAGGTGCGCGGAGCGGTGGGGGTCGGGCGGGAAACGACGCGACGCTAGCGCCGGCTTACGGCGCAACCGTGGCCCGACGGCTAGGCGCGCGCGGGAACGCAGGACGCCGCGACGGCGCGGGAAGCAGATCGAAACTGCGCCGCGATCCCGCAGCTGTGCGGTGCCCGCGCGGTGATGCCGCTGGCGTCATTCCGCCAACATGCTAACGGGGTTGGCCATGTTCGACGCCGTCGCCGCCCTCCACGACATCCTCGAGAACCTGGACCGCGACGCCCGCGAGGCGACGCGCCTGCGGGCGGTCCTCGTGCCGGAGCTGCGCCGGGTGATCGAGCTCGGGCGCGCCGATGCCGAGGCGCGGCTCCTGGAGGAGCGCGACGGCATCGCCTGCGCCCAGCGCCTGAGCCGGCTCACCGACGCGGTGATCCGCACCATCCACGACGCGGTGGTGTGGCGGCTCTATCCGAACGACAATCCCTCCACCGGGGAGCAGCTCGCCGTGGTGGCCACCGGCGGCTACGGCCGGGGCACCATGGCCCCGGGCTCGGACATCGATCTCCTGTTCCTGCTGCCCTACAAGCAGACGGCCTGGTCCGAGAGCGTCGTCGAGGCGATGCTCTACGTGCTGTGGGACCTCAAGCTGAAGGTCGGCCACGCCACCCGCTCGGTGGAGGAGTGCCTGCGCGAGGGCCGGGCCGACATGACCATCCGGACCTCGCTCCTCGAGGCGCGCTACCTGTTCGGCACCCGCGCCCTGTTCGAGGAGCTCGTCACCCGCTTCGACACCGAGCTGGTGATGTGGACCGCACCGGAATTCGTCGAGGCGAAGCTGCGCGAACGCGACGCGCGGGTCTCGAAGGCGGGCGCCTCGCGCTACCTCGTCGAGCCCAACGTGAAGGACGGCAAGGGCGGCCTGCGCGACCTCAACACCCTGTTCTGGATCGCCAAGTACACCTACCGGGTCCGCGACCAGAGCGAGCTCGTGGCCGCCGGCCTCTTCACGCTGGAGGAGTACCGGGTGTTCGAGCGCTGCGACGAGCTCCTGTGGCGGGTGCGCTGCCACATGCACTTCGTCACCGGCCGGGCCGAGGAACGCCTGTCCTTCGGCCTGCAGCCGAAGATCGCCGAGCGCTTCGGCTACGAGCCGCGCGGCGGGCTCTCCGGCGTCGAGCGCTTCATGAAAGCGTATTTCCTGATCGCCAAGGAGGTCGGGGACCTCACCGCCATCGTCTGCGCGGCGCTGGAGGCGCGCCACGCCAAGCGCACCCCGGTGCTCGACCGCTGGATCGGCCGGTTCCGCGACCGCTTCCGCGCCACCGCCATCGAGGCGGAGGACTTCGTCGACGATCACGGCCGCATCAACCTGCGCGACCCGGACGCCTTCAGCCGAGACCCCGTGAACCTGATCCGGCTGTTCTGGCTCGCCGACCGGCACAACCTGCCGATCCACCCCGACGCCACCCGGGCGGCCAACCGCTCCCTGCGCCTGATCGGCCATTCCCTGCGGGCGGACGAGGAGGCCAACCGGCTCTTCCTCGACATCCTGACCTCGAAGAACTCGCCCGAGACCATCCTGCGGCTGATGAACGAGGCCGGCGTGCTCGGCCGCTTCATCCCGGATTTCGGCCGCATCGTCGCGATGATGCAGTTCAACATGTACCATCACTTCACGGTGGACGAGCACCTGCTGCGCGCCATCGGGGTGCTCTCGGCCATCGAGTCCGGGCGCACCGAGGAGGAGCATCCCCTCGCCACCCGCCTGATCAACACGATCAGCAACCGGCGCGCCCTCTACGTCACGGTACTGCTGCACGACATCGCCAAGGGCCGGCCGGAGGACCATTCCATCGCGGGCGCCGCCATCGCGGAGAAGCTCGGGCCGCGCTTCGGCCTGACGCCGGCCGAGACCGAACTGATGGCCTGGCTGGTGGAGCATCACCTGCTGATGTCGATGACCGCCCAGAGCCGCGACCTCTCGGACCCGAAGACCATCGAGAAGTTCGCCGGCGTGGTGCAGACCCTGGAGCGCCTGAAGCTCCTCACCATCCTGACGGTGGCCGACATCAAGGCCGTGGGGCCCGGCGTCTGGACCGCCTGGAAGGGCACACTGATCCGCACCCTCTACGACGAGACCGAGGTGGTGCTGTCCGGCGGCCATTCCGAGATCGCGCGCACCGACCGGGTCCGCCTGATCCAGATGGCCCTGCGCGAGCAGCTCAGCGACTGGCAGGCCGAGCTGTTCGACGCCTACGCGGCGCGGCACAACCAGGCCTACTGGCTGAAGGTCGACACCACCCGCCAGTACAAGCACGCGGGCTTCGTCAAGGCGCTGACGGCCGAGGGGCGGACGGTGGCCACCGCCACGGAGACCGACCCGGTCCGCGGCGTCACCGAGCTGACGATCTACTCGCCGGATCATCCGCGCCTGCTCGCCATCGTCACCGGGGCCTGCGCGGCCTCGGGGGGCAACATCGTCGACGCGCAGATCTTCACCACCACGGACGGCTTCGCCCTCGATTCGATCTTCATCTCGCGCGCCTTCGAGCGGGACGAGGACGAGCTGCGCCGGGCCGGCCGCATCACCGCCGCGATCGAGAAGGCGTTGCGCGGCGAGATCCGCATCGCCGACCTCGTGGCCGACAAGCACCCGCCGAGCGAGCGGGCGCGGACCTTCCTGGTGCCGCCCGACATGGCGATCGACAATGCCCTGTCGAGCCGCGAGACCGTGATCGAGATCACCGGCCTCGATCGCCCGGGCCTGCTCTACGAGCTGACCACGGCGCTCAGCCGGCTCAGCCTCAACATCACCTCGGCCCACGTGGCGACCTTCGGCGAGCGGGCGGTGGACGTGTTCTACGTCACCGACCTCACCGGCACCCGGGTGACCCAGCCCGACCGCCAGGTGGCGATTCGGACGGCCGTGATGGAAGTCTTCGCCAGCGACGTGGCCGCCCTCCGGGCCGAGGGACTCGATGCGCTGATCGACTCGCCGCCTCCGCGCGAGGCTTGAGTGGGGCCGGACGGCGCCGCGCGCTTGATTTCAGCGCGTCACCGCCTGATATCAGCGCCAACCCCGACACCGATAGTCTCTGACGAAACCACATGATGGCGAACGACATGCACGATGAGCGGCGCGACCCGGCCCAGGCGGTCGAGGAGACCCCAGGGGCCGCGCAGGCCGAGTCCGCCGGATCCGGCGAGGCGATGCAGGCCGATGCGCTGGCCTCCCTCGTGGCCGAGCGCGACGAGCTGAAGGACCGGGTGCTGCGCACCCTGGCCGAGATGGAGAACCTGCGTCGGCGCACCGAACGCGAGGTTGCCGATGCCCGCGCCTACGCGGTGACCAACTTCGCCCGCGATCTCCTGAATTCCGCCGACAACATCCGGCGGGCCCTCGAGAGCATTCCCGAAGCGGACCGAGCGAGCGCCGACGGCGCCTTCAAGGCCCTGATCGACGGGATCGAGCTCACCGAGCGCGATCTCGCCAAGACCCTGGAGCGGCACGGCGTCAAGCTGATCGAGCCGAAGGGCCAGCGCTTCGACCCCAACCGCCACCAGGCCATGTTCGAGGTGCCCGACCCGGAGGTTCCCGCCGGCACGGTCGTGCAGGTCATGCAGGCCGGCTACATCATCGGCGACCGCGTCCTGCGCCCGGCGCTCGTGGGGGTGGCCAAGGGCGGCCCGAAGCCGGCCGCCGCCAATCCGGGCGACGCCGCCTGAGCGTGGCGCCTGCGACCCTCCCCCCTCTGCGGGGGAGGGTGCCTGCGCAGCAGGCGGGAGAGGGGAAACCCTCGCTGGCACCGTCGCTCCCCTCATCCGACCCGCTTCGCGGGCCACCTTCTCCCGCGGAGGGGAGAAGGACCCTGCGACCGGGTCGAACGGTCGCCCCTACCGCAGCTGCACGCTGTCCACGACCTCGCGGAACTTCGCCAGCACACCCTCGCGCTTCTCGGCCTTCACGACGCCGACGGCGCGCAGGTAGCCGTCCGGCGCGAAGCGGATCGTCTGCGAGATGACCACCGGCGTGCCGGACGCCGTGTCCACCGCACGCGCCACGATCTCGTGCCAGTCGACGCCGTTCTGGCGGTAGCTCTGGGCCCGCTCGATCACGAAGTCCTTCATCGTCTGGTTCGAGTAGAGCGCGGCGCGCGCGAAGGCGTCGCGCTGCTCGGTGGCCGGCGGCGGCTGCACCGCCTGGGCCAGAACCAGGATCGGCTGCTCCAGGCCGAGCATCTCGTCCTTCGTGCCCTGCGTCAGCAGCACCGAATTGCCGGCGAGGACGCGCACCGGACGAAAGCCGGCGTCGTTGCCGATGCGGAAGGGCAGGGCGGCAACCTGCTGCTCCAGGGTCAGCGCCGGCCGGATGTGGATGCCGGTCAGCAGCCGCTTCATGGTCTCCTCGGTCTCGGCATCGGGCGTCGCCTGCGCGATGATGATGCCGGTCACGGTCGGATCGCCGACGAGGAGCATCCACTTCTTGATCGCCGGGGTCCCGGCCGCTTCCACCGCCGGCTGCTCACCCGTGAACAGCACCGCGTCGACGTCGCCCGCCACCTTGATGGCCTGCCGGCTGCTGACGATGAAGCCCTGGGCCTTCAGGTTGGCGTCGGTGAAGTTGGTTTCGAGGTCGGCGAAGGCGTTGGCCGGCAACTCCACCACCGAGACCGTCGCGCCGCCCTCCAGCCGCTCCAGGCCCGAGAAGCGCTTGGAGGAGACCATGTCGGAGGGCGGATCGAAGCCGAAGCGCGAACTCGGCGGGAAGACCGGATCCGCCGCCAGCGCCGGCGCGGCCAGCCCCAGGGCGAGGACCAGGAGGGAAACCGGACGAACGAGGTTACGCAGACGCATCGAATCGATTCTCCGCAAGGCCCCGGTCTCGCACCGGGCAGGTCCGCCGGGTTGCCCCTTGCGGGGCAGCCGGCGCTGAGGCTGACCCGATGGGTCGACTCAACACCCCGCCGCTGTCAAGCGCCCGAGGGCCGCGTCACGCGTCGCAGGGTCAGGTTGCAGCGTCCGCCCGGCATGAGGAAATCCGGCAGCGGTCCGGGGGCGGTGCCCTGGAGCAGGTCCGGGGCCTCCGCGACGAGGCGGTCGATTCCGTGATGGATCAGCCGTGCGGGCCCGCCGATCACGAGCGCGTCACCGGCCCGGAGGCGCACCGAGCGGGTCGGGTCCGACCGCCGGAGGCCGCCGTAGCGGAACAGGGCGGTGGAACCCAGCGAGAGCGAGAGGACGGGCGCGTCGAGGGCGTCCTCGTCCCGGTCCTGGTGCAGGCCCATGCGGGCGTCGGCCTCGTACAGGTTGACGAGGCAGGCCTCGGGCGGAGCGCCATACCCCGACAGGGCGTCCCAGGCGGCCCGCGCCGTGGGCGGGATGTCCGGCCAGGGGGTCTCCGTCACGGGATGGCGCGCCTGGTAGCGGTAGCCCGCCCGGTCGGAGACCCAGCCGAGGGGGCCGCAATTCGCCATCCGCACCGAGAAGGGTCGGTCGGTGCGGGGCATCCGCGGCGTGTAGGGCGGGGCGACCCGCAGCGCCGTCGCGAGTTCGGCGGCGAGGCGCGCCTGCGCCGCCGCGTCGAGGTAGCCCGGCCAATGGAGCAGGCCGGGAACGAGGACGATCCCGGCCGGATCACGGGACGCCATCGGTGCCGCGGTCAGACCTTGTGGTCGATGTCGTGCTCCAGCACCGTCTTGCTCTCCACCGTGGTGTCGGCCTTGAGCTGGTAGACGAGCGGGATGCCGGTGGCGATCTCGAGGCTGGCGATGGTCTTCGTGGTCATGCCGTCGAGCACCATCACCAGGGCGCGCAGGGAGTTGCCGTGGGCCGCCACCAGCACGCGCTCGCCCGCCATGACGCGGGGCAGGATGAACTGGATGTAGTAGGGCAGGACGCGCGCGGCGGTGTCCTTCAGGCTCTCGCCGCCGGGCGGCGGCACGTCGTAGGACCGGCGCCACTGGTGCACCTGGGCGTCGCCCCAGCGCTCGCGGGCGTCGTCCTTGTTGAGGCCGGAGAGGTCCCCGTAATCGCGCTCGTTCAGCGCCTCGTTGCGGATCGTCTCGACCCCCTCGAGGTCCATCTCCTCCAGGATCAGCGCGCAGGTGCGCTGGGCGCGCTTCAGGTTGGAGGTGAAGGCCACGTCGAAGCCGTAGCCCTGCTCCTTGAGCCAGCGCCCGGCATTGCGGGCTTCCTCGACGCCGAGATCCGTCAGCTCGGGATCACGCCAGCCCGTGAACAGCTTCTTGAGGTTCCATTCGCTCTGGCCATGGCGAGCGAGGACGAGAAGGCGATCCATCGGGCGATGATCCTCTTGGTCTTTGAGAGGGCACGGCCTCGGCGGAGGCACGGGCGAAGGGCGATGTTGCAGCGCAGCGAGCGCGCATCGGGCGGCTCATGCGCGCGTGAGTCTGAACGTCAGATGACGAAACGTCTCCGCCGGGTGTGGGCTCCGTCGGAAAGCCCGGAGACGTCTGACACCGGGAGACCGTCCTGAAGTCCGCGTGTCTCTGAAGCCCGAATGTCTCCTAAAGCCCGAGGACGTCGTCCATCCCGTAGAGGCCGGGCGGCTTGGCGAAGGCCCAGAGCGCGGCCCGCACGGCGCCGCGGGCGAAGATCGCCCGGTCCTCGGCATGGTGGCCGACGGTGATCCGCTCGCCCGGGCCGGCGAAGACCACGCTGTGGTCGCCCACCACCGTGCCGCCGCGGAGGGTGGCGAAGCCGATGTCGCCGGGCCGGCGCGGGCCGGTGTGTCCGTCGCGGGTGGAGACCCGGGTGTCGGCGAGCGCGACCCCACGCCCCTCCGCCGCGGCCTCCCCGAGGAGGAGGGCGGTGCCGGAGGGGGCGTCGACCTTCATGCGGTGGTGCATCTCGACGATCTCGATGTCGAAATCCTCCCCGAGGGCCGCCGCCATCCGGCGCACGAGGCCGGCGACGAGGTTGACCCCGAGGGACATGTTGCCCGAGCGCACGATGCGGGCATGGTGGGCGGCCGCCGCGAGCTTGGCGAGATCGGCCTCCTGCAGGCCCGTGGTGCCGACCACGTGGACGATGCGGGCCTGGGCGGCGAGCTCGGCGAAGAAGGTGGTGGCGGCGGGCGCCGTGAAGTCGAGGACGCCCTCGGCCGCCGCGAAGATCGGCAGCGGATCGTCCGTCACCGCGACGCCGAGGGGCGCCAAGCCCACGAGCGTGCCGGCATCCTGCCCCAGCGCGGGGGAGCCCGCGCGCTCGATGGCGCCCGACAGGGTGCAGCCCTCGGTCTCCGCCACCGCGCGGATCAGCATCCGCCCCATGCGCCCGTCGGCGCCGACCACCACGAGCCGCATCGTCCTCAGCCTCCAGAGCGTGTCGCCAACGGGCGCGTCCGCGTTGCGGTACAGCCTCCGGCCGGACCCGACAAGGATCAGCGCCCCGCCTGCGCCAGCAGGGGGCCGAGCACGTCCGTGACGCCGTTCACGGTGATCTGGGTGCCGACGCAGAGGAGCAGGAAGGCGAAGAGGCGCCCGAGCACCCGCGCGCCGACGGGGCCGATCCAGGTCACCACCCGGTCGGCCGAGCCGTAGGTGAAGCGCACGAGCACGGCGATGGCGAGCGCTGCCAGGGACATGCCCACGTAGAAGCCGATCCGGTCGGGGCCCGGTGCCGGGCGGTTGGAGCCCAGCGCGATCGCCACCGCGATGGTGCCGGGTCCGGTGGTGAAGGGCAGGGTCAGGGGAAAGAACGCGATCTCGGCCAAGTTCCCGGCCGAGTTCCCGGCCGAGTTCCCGGCCGGTTCCCGGGTCGCCTCCGCCTGCTTGCGTGCCTCTCGCGCCTCGGGCGCCGTCAGGAGGGTCCAGGCCGAGGCCGCCACCACGAGGCCCCCGGCGATGCGCAGAGCGGCCAGGGAGACGCCGAAGAAGTTCAGGATCGGCGCACCGGCCCAGAGCGTCGAGAGCATGATCAGGGCGGCGTAGAAGCCGATGCGCCTGGCGAGCTCCAGGCGCTCGGCATGGGAGTTCAGGGCGGTCACCTGCGCGAAGATCAGCGACGAGCCGACCGGGTTCACGATGGAGAACAGCGAGGAGAAGGCGAGCACGAAGCTCTGCAGCGCCGCCTCGGGCGCAATCAGACTCAGCATCCGCTCAGCCCGGTGAGGGGGCGGGCACCAGCACGCGGGCCGGTGCGAGGCGGGCCACCTTGCGCACCCGGCGCACGGCGACGGGGCGGTAGAGCTGCTTGGTGGCGTCGACCACGTGCAGCCCGGCGAAGGGCAGCGACAGGCTCGTGCCCATCCGTTCCCAGGCCCCGGCCGTGCGCAGCAGCAGCCGGTTCTCCACCGGGGGCATGTAGAGGGTCTCGGCCCAGCCCTCGGGAGAGAACTGGGTGGTGCGCATCAGCCGGGCGAGTTGCGAGCGGCTGTAGGGCTGGCCATGCCCGAAGGGGGTCGCGTCGCGCCGGGCCCAGACGCCCCGGCGGTTCGGCACCACCAGGATCATGCGCCCGCCCGGCGTCAGCACCCGCCAGACGTCCTGCAGGAGTTCGGTCGGGCTCTCGACGGATTCCAGCGCATGGACGAGGATCACCCGGTCCACGGCCGCCTCCGGCAGGGGCATCATGGTCGGGTCGGCCAGCGCCGAGCAGGAGCGGCCGCTGCCGGGCCAGTTCACCACCCCCTGCGTCGCCGGCATGAAGGCCAGCGTCCGTTCGGCGATGACGTGGACGGGGCCGAGATAGGGCGTGGCGTAGCCGAGCCCGAGGACCCGCAGGCCGGAGACCGAGCCGAGGAAGCCGTGGATCGCGCGCGCCACGATGCGGTGCGTCACCCCCCCGAGGGGGCTCGCATAGAAGGCGCGCAGATCGGTGACGTCGAGGCGCATGGCTCGGGTTTCGGTACGATCGCGCGGCTCGGGTCGGGGTCGGCTCGGAGACGCGCGACGAGAAAGGCTCACCCGCATCAATGGGGGCCGACGCCCGGCCCGACAAGCCCGGATCGGCGGAAGGCCCGGGAAGGCCGGGGGAAACGGCCCCTAGACCTGTCTCCGCCCGCACCCATCTTCGTGTGCCGCAGCGATGGTCCGCCGCGCGCCGCGCCGGCGCGGCCATTCCCCGTCCGGAAGGAAGCCCCATGACCGCCCCGAAGCCCGAGATCCGCACCTTCCTGTGCCGCAGCGACAATATCGGGGTCCTGATCCGTGATCCCGCCACCGGCGCCTGCGCCGCCATCGACGTGCCCGAGGCCGGCCCCGTGCTGGCGGCCCTCGACGAGACCGGCTGGACCCTCACCGACATCCTCGTCACGCATCGGCACGCCGACCACGTGGAGGGCATCCCGGAGGTGAAGCGCCGCACCGGCGCGCGGGTGACGGCGCCCCTGAAGGCCGGTGACGCCGTGCCGGAGGTCGACGCCACGGTCGCGGAGGGCGACGTGGTCCGGGTCGGCGACCTCACGGCGCGGGTCTGGGAGACGCCGGGGCACTGCGCCGACCATGTCACCTACTGGTTCGAGGAAGCGGGCGCGGTCTTTGCCGGCGACACCCTGTTCACCCTCGGCTGCGGCCGGGTGATGGAGGCGGAGCCCGCCACCCTGTGGCGCTCCCTGGAGCGCTTCCTGCCGCTGCCCGACGAGACGCAGGTCTACAGCGGCCACGACTACGTGCTCTCCAATGCCCGCTTCGCGCTGGCGGCCGAGCCCGGCAACGCCGCCCTCGCCGTTCGGGCCGCCGAGGCCGAGCGTGCCAGGGCGGAGGGCCGCTTCCTGATTCCCACCACCCTGGGGGCCGAGCGCGCGACCAATCCGTTCCTGCGCGCCGGCGAGCCGAGTCTCGCTCAAAGCGTGGATCTGGCCCCCGGCACCCACCCGTCGGTTGTCTTTGCCGCACTGAGGGCCTGGAAGAACCGGTTCTGAGTCGTTAAAGGGGCGTTACAGCGGGGCTGGTGCTGTCATTGATCTTGGCCTCGTTGGACGATCCGGGGGGAAAATCCGCTTCTCGCGAAGCGGCTCCGCCCAGGAGGGTCCGTCCTGTCCATCCACGAGCCCCGGTGTCCAATTTGATGCAGCCGCCCGGCCCGCCCTTCGCCTTCGGGCACGAGATCGACCTCGGCGAGAGCCGGGGAAGCGAACCTTCGGACGACCGGAAAGCCCCGGAGGGCGCCGTCCGCATCACGGTGCCGCGCGTCGCGCGTCCGGCACCGCGGGCTGCGGCTCCCCTGGCCGTCGATGCGCGGCTGCTCGCCGTCGCCACGGAGCACCTGCGGCGCCTCGGTCCCAAGCGGGTCACCGTGGTGGCCGTCGCCGCCGAAGCGGGCATGACGCATGCCAACGTCTACCGCTACTTCCCGTCGAAGGACGCGCTCCTCGATGCCGTGGCAGGGCGCTGGCTGCGCGACGTCGAGGCGGAACTCGCCCGCATCGCCGATGCGCCGGACCCGGCCGACGACAAGATCGAACGCCTGCTCACCGCCCTGGCCAGCGTCCAGCGCGAGACCCTGGTTCACGAGCCGAATCTCTTCGCCGTCCATCTCGATGCCACCGTGGGCGCCCGGCCCATCGCCCGGCGTCACCGGGTCCGGCTGCGCAGCCTGGTCGAGCGGGTTGTCGAGGAAGGGATCGGGGCCGGCGCCTTCATCGCGCGCGACCGCGAGCGGGCCATCGCCCACATCTTCGACGCCAGCTACCGCTTCACCCATCCGCTGGCGATTCAGCACGATGCCGACCTGCCGCGCGACCTCGTGGAAGCCCGCCTCGGCGCCGTGATTCTCGCGATCCAGAAGGTGCTGCGGACCGGTACCCTCTGAGGCTAAGTGACAGAATTTTTCGTCTGTCACTTGAGGCGCGCTGCCGGGCGGGATCGCTCTCCGTTCGTCTAATTCCTTATCGCGGTTACGCTTTTTCTCGCCCTCGCCGATGCGAAGGCGCCCCCGCCTTGGCCCGAACCCTGCTTTGACGTTCGTGCCTCGGTTGA
Source organism: Methylobacterium sp. 001424705 (assembly GCF_059816145.1). Classification (NCBI taxonomy): domain Bacteria; kingdom Pseudomonadati; phylum Pseudomonadota; class Alphaproteobacteria; order Hyphomicrobiales; family Methylobacteriaceae; genus Methylobacterium; species Methylobacterium sp. 001424705. The sequence goes on from NZ_JCBANU010000020.1 coordinate 81,436, forward strand.
AGCCCTGGGCCTTTTCGGCCACACACCGCCGCAGCAACGCGCCGGTGGTTTTCAAGCCTTCCAGCGCCGCGACCGCCACGCAAGGACCGGAGGTTCGTTTCCCCCATGGCACGCAGCAAGATCGCGCTCATCGGCGCTGGACAGATCGGTGGAACCCTCGCGCACCTCGCCGGCCTGAAGGAGCTCGGCGACGTCGTGCTGTTCGACATCGCCGACGGCGTCCCGCAGGGCAAAGGTCTCGACATCGCGGAATCCGCGCCCGTCGACGGCTTCGATGCGACCTACACGGGGGCCAGCGACTATGCGGCGATCGCCGGCGCCGACGTGGTGATCGTCACCGCCGGCGTGCCGCGCAAGCCCGGCATGAGCCGCGACGACCTGATCGGGATCAACCTGAAGGTCATGGAGGCCGTCGGCACCGGCATCAAGCAGCACGCGCCGGACGCCTTCGTCATCTGCATCACCAATCCCCTCGACGCGATGGTCTGGGCCCTGCAGAAATTCTCCGGCCTTCCCACCCACAAGGTGGTCGGCATGGCCGGCGTGCTCGATTCCGCCCGCTTCCGCCACTTCCTGGCCGACGAGTTCAAGGTCTCGGTGGAGGACGTCACCGCCTTCGTGCTCGGCGGCCACGGCGACGACATGGTCCCGCTGGTGCGCTACTCCACGGTGGCCGGCGTGCCGCTTCCCGACCTGGTCAAGCTGGGCTGGACCACCCAGGAGAAGCTCGACGCCATGGTCGAGCGCACCCGCAAGGGCGGCGGCGAGATCGTCAACCTGCTCAAGACCGGCTCGGCCTTCTACGCCCCCGCCGCCTCCGCCATCGCCATGGCCGAGAGCTACCTGCGCGACAAGCGCCGCGTGCTCCCCTGCGCCGCCTACCTCAACGGCGAGTACGGCGTCTCCGACATGTATGTCGGCGTCCCGATCGTGATCGGCGCCAACGGCGTCGAGCGCGTCCTCGAGGTCGACTTCAACGGCGACGAGAAGGCGATGTTCGACAAGTCGGTCGGTGCCGTGAAGACCCTGATCGAGGCCTGCAAGGGCGTGAACCCCGCGCTGGCCTAGTTCGACCGTCATTCCGGGCCGCCGACGCGGCGGGCTGGATCGCAACCTGTGTTTCTGGATCCCGGGTTCCGCTCTGCGGCCCCGGGATGACGTTGAGGGTCTCATCCATGAACATTCACGAGTACCAGGCCAAGGCGGTGCTGAAGGAATTCGGTCTGCCCGTCTCGCGCGGCGTGCCGATCTTCAAGCCCGAGGAGGCCGAGGCGGCCGCCAAGGAACTCGGCGGCCCGGTCTGGGTGGTGAAGTCGCAGATCCACGCGGGCGGTCGCGGCAAGGGCACCTTCAAGGGGGCGCCCGCCGGCGCCAAGGGCGGCGTGCGCGTCACCAAGTCCCTCGACGAGGTGAAGCAGTTCGCCGGCGAAATGCTGGGTCAGACCCTGGTCACGATCCAGACCGGCGAGGCCGGCAAGCAGGTCAACCGGCTCTACATCGAGGAGGGCGCCCAGATCGAGGCGGAGTTCTACCTCTCGATGCTGGTCGACCGCGAGACCGGCCGGGTCGCCTACGTCGTCTCGACGGAAGGCGGCATGGACATCGAGACGGTGGCGCACGACACGCCGGAAAAGATCGTCACCTTCTCCGTCGATCCCGCCACGGGCGTGATGCCCCATCACGGCCGCCTCGTCGCCAAGACGCTCGGCCTCACGGGCGCCCAGGCCAAGGAAGCCGGCGACCTCACCACCCGGCTCTACCAGGCGTTCACCGCCAAGGACATGAGCATGCTGGAGATCAACCCGCTGGTGCTCACCGGCGACGGCCATCTCAAGTGCCTCGACGCCAAGATCTCCTTCGACTCGAACGCCCTCTACCGCCACCCCGACATCGTCGCGCTCCGCGACGAGACCGAGGAGGACGCCAAGGAGATCGAGGCCTCGAAGTACGACCTCGCCTACATCGCCCTCGACGGCACCATCGGCTGCATGGTCAACGGCGCCGGCCTCGCCATGGCGACCCTCGACATCATCAAGCTCTACGGCGAGGAGCCGGCGAACTTCCTCGATGTCGGCGGCGGCGCCTCGGAGGAGAAGGTCACGGCGGCGTTCAAGATCATCACCGCCGATCCGCAGGTGAAGGGCATCCTCGTCAACATCTTCGGCGGCATCATGAAGTGCGACGTGATCGCCAACGGCGTGATCGCGGCGGTGAAGGCGGTCGGCCTGCAGGTGCCCCTGGTGGTGCGCCTGGAGGGGACCAACGTCGAGAAGGGCAAGGAGATCATCCGGAATTCCGGCCTGAACGTGATCCCCGCCGACGACCTCGACGACGCCGCGCAGAAGATCGTCGCCGCCGTGAAGAAGGGCTGAGAGACCCCATGTCCATCCTGATCGACGCGAACACCAAGGTCCTCTGCCAGGGTTTCACCGGCAAGAACGGAACCTTCCACTCCGAGCAGGCCATCGCCTACGGCACCAGGATGGTCGGTGGCACCAGCCCGGGGAAGGGCGGCTCCAAGCACCTCAACCTGCCGGTCTTCGACACGGTGGCGGAAGCCCGCGAAGCCACGGGCGCCGACGCATCCGTGGTCTACGTGCCGCCGCCGGGGGCGGCGGACGCGATCTGCGAGGCGATCCAGGCGGAGATCCCGCTCATCGTCTGCATCACGGAGGGCATTCCGGTGCTCGACATGGTGCGGGTCAAGCGCGCGCTCGAAGGCTCGAAGTCCCGCCTCGTCGGCCCGAACTGCCCCGGCATCGTCACCGCAGGCCAGTGCAAGATCGGCATCATGCCGGCCAACATCTTCAAGCCGGGCTCGGTGGGCATCGTCTCCCGCTCCGGCACGCTGACCTACGAGGCCGTGTTCCAGACCACGAATGCCGGCCTCGGCCAGACCACCGCGGTGGGCATCGGCGGCGACCCGGTGAAGGGTACGGAGTTCATCTCCATGCTCGAGCTGTTCCTCGCCGACGACAAGACCGAGTCGATCGTCATGATCGGCGAGATCGGCGGCTCGGCCGAGGAAGAGGCGGCGCAGTTCCTGGCCGACGAGGCCAAGCGCGGCCGCAAGAAGCCCATGGTCGGCTTCATCGCCGGCCGCACGGCGCCTCCGGGCCGTCGCATGGGTCACGCGGGCGCCATCATCTCGGGCGGCAAGGGCGGCGCCGAGGACAAGATCGCCGCGATGGAAGCGGCCGGAATCCGGGTCTCGCCTTCGCCGGCGCGCCTGGGCAGCACCCTCGTCGAGGTTCTGCGCGGCTGACACGCGCGGGACGCGGGCCTCGCGTTGGTCGACGTTCAGGTCCGCGACCCCATCTGACGAACGAGCGACGCGAGCCCGAGGAGGCCCGCGTCTTTCCCGGTACATCCGATCCCGGCCGCGATCCGCGCGGATGGGGTCGGGCAGGGGGCCTTCCCGGCGGAGGACCCCGCACAGCGGCAGGATGACCCGAACGATGGCACGCCAGGACGCGCTCGAAACCTCGTTCCTCTACGGTGGCAACGCCGCCTACATCGAGGAGCTGCAGGCGGCCTACGCCCGCGATCCGAACGCGGTCGATCCGGAGTGGCAGACGTTCTTCCGGTCCCTGAACGAGGACAAGGGGCTTGCGGAGAAGAACGCGGCCGGCGCCTCGTGGGAGCGGCCGAACTGGCCGATCCACGCCAATGGCGAGATCGTCTCGGCGCTGGACGGCAACTGGGCCACCGTCGAGAAGGCGATGGGCGACAAGATCCGCGCCAAGTCAGACACCGCGTCGGCCCCGACCAAGGGCGCCGTCATCGCCTCCGCCCCCGGGATCTCGGTGGAGCAGGCGACGAAGGATTCGGTCCGCGCGATCATGCTGATCCGCGCCTACCGCATGCGCGGCCACCTGCACGCCAAACTCGATCCTCTCGGCCTCGCCCCCCGCGGCGACCACGAGGAGCTGCATCCGCAGCATTACGGCTTCGAGGAGAAGGACTGGGACCGTCCGATCTTCCTCGACAACGTGCTCGGCCTCGAATTCTCGACCATTCGCGAGATCGTCGAGATCCTGGAGCGCACCTACTGCCAGACCCTCGGCGTCGAGTTCATGCACATCTCCAACCCGGAGGAGAAGGCCTGGATCCAGGAGCGCATCGAGGGCAAGGGCAAGGAGATCACCTTCACCCCCGAGGGCCGTCGCGCGATCCTGAACAAGCTGATCGAGGCGGAAGGCTTCGAGAAGTTCCTCGATCTCAAGTACACCGGCACCAAGCGCTTCGGCCTCGACGGCTCGGAGGCGATGATCCCGGCGCTGGAACAGATCATCAAGCGGGGCGGTGCCCTCGGCGCCGAGGAGATCGTCGTGGGCATGGCCCATCGCGGCCGCCTCAACGTGCTCACCAACGTGATGGCCAAGCCCTTCCGGGCGGTGTTCAACGAGTTCAAGGGCGGCTCGGCCAACCCGGCCGAGGTCGAGGGCTCCGGCGACGTGAAGTACCATCTCGGTGCCTCGTCGGACCGCGCCTTCGACGGCAACAACGTCCACCTTTCGCTCACCGCCAACCCGTCGCACCTCGAGATCGTCGATCCCGTCGTGCTCGGCAAGGTGCGCGCCAAGCAGGACCAGCGGGCCAAGCCCACGGTGGAGCGCACCCGCGTGGTGCCGCTGCTCATCCACGGCGACGCGGCCTTCGCGGGTCAGGGCGTGGTGGCCGAGTGCCTCGGCCTGTCCGGCCTGAAGGGCCACCGCACCGGCGGCTCGATCCACTTCATCATCAACAACCAGATCGGCTTCACCACCGATCCGCGCTTCTCGCGCTCCTCGCCCTATCCGTCCGACGTGGCGAAGATGGTCGAGGCGCCCATCTTCCACTGCAACGGCGACGACCCGGAGGCCGTCACCTTCGCGGCCAAGATCGCGATCGAGTATCGCCAGAAGTTCGGCAAGCCGGTCGTCATCGACATGCTCTGCTACCGCCGCTTCGGCCACAACGAGGGCGACGAGCCGGCCTTCACCCAGCCGAAGATGTACCAGCGCATCCGCAAGCACCCGACCGCGCTGGAGACCTACGGCAAGAAGCTCGTCGCCGAGGGCGTGGTGAGCCAGGAGCAGCTCGACGCGCGCAAGGCCGAGTTCCGCGCCGTGCTCGACGCCGAGCTGGAGGTCGCGACGAACTACAAGGCCAACAAGGCCGACTGGCTCGACGGTCGCTGGGCCGGCTTCAAGGCCGTGCGCGAGGACGTGGACGATCCGCGCCGCGGCAAGACCGGCGTGCCGGTGGAGACCCTGCGCGAGATCGCCCAGCGCATCACCACGCCGCCGCCCGGCTTCCACCTGCACCGCACGATCCAGCGCTTCTTCGACAACCGCGCCAAGGCGGTGGAATCGGGCCAGGGCATCGATTGGGCGACCGCCGAGGCCCTGGCCTTCGGCTCGCTCCTCATCGAGGGCCACCGCGTCCGCCTCTCGGGCCAGGACGTGGAGCGCGGCACCTTCTCGCAGCGCCACGCGGTGGTGATCGACCAGGAGAACGAGCAGCGCTACACCTCGCTGAACTCGATCCGTGAGGGCCAGGCCAGCCTGGAGGTCATCAACTCGATGCTGTCCGAGGAGGCGGTGCTCGGCTTCGAGTACGGCTACTCCGCGGCCGAGCCCAACGCCCTGGTGCTGTGGGAGGCGCAGTTCGGCGACTTCGCCAACGGCGCCCAGGTGGTCATCGACCAGTTCATCTCGTCGGGCGAGCGCAAGTGGCTGCGCATGTCGGGCCTGACCCTGCTGCTGCCGCACGGCTACGAGGGCCAGGGCCCGGAGCACTCCTCCGCCCGCTTGGAGCGCTTCCTGCAGATGTGCGCCGAGGACAACATGCAGGTCGCCAACTGCACCACGCCCTCGAACTACTTCCACATCCTGCGCCGCCAGCTGCACCGCGAGTTCCGCAAGCCTCTGATCCTGATGACGCCGAAGTCGCTCCTGCGGCACAAGAAGGCGGTCTCGCCGATCGAGGCGATGGCGGACGGTTCGAGCTTCCACCGCGTGCTCTGGGACGATGCCGAGCGCGACGAGGACGGCATCAGGCTCGTGAAGGACGACAAGGTCCGGCGCGTCGTGCTGTGCTCGGGCAAGGTCTATTACGACCTCTACGACGAGCGCGAGAAGCGCGGCGTCAACGACGTGTACCTGATGCGCGTCGAGCAGCTCTACCCGTTCCCCCTGAAGGCGCTCGCGGGCGAGATGGGGCGCTTCCGGAACGCCGAGGTGGTGTGGTGCCAGGAGGAGCCGAAGAACATGGGCTCCTGGGCCTTCGTCGAACCCTATCTCGAATGGGTGCTGGGCCAGGCCCAGTCGCCGGTGAAGCGCGCGCGCTACGTCGGTCGCCCGGCCTCCGCCTCCACGGCGGTGGGCATGCTCTCGAAGCACCAGGCCCAGCTCCAGGCCTTCCTCAACGAGGCGCTGGCGGTCTGACCGCCGGCCCCTCCTCCACGCTACTCGCCCCCACGTTTCGCGATCCGAGGGCGCCGCCGAGCGGCGTCCCAAACCCTCCGGACGGACACTGAACCATGGCAACCGATATCGTCGTCCCGACCCTGGGCGAATCCGTGAGCGAGGCCACCATCGGCCGCTGGTTCAAGAAGCCGGGCGACGCCGTGGCGGCCGACGAGCCCCTGGTGGAACTCGAGACCGACAAGGTCACCCTCGAGGTGAACGCGCCGGCCGCGGGCCAGCTCGGCGAGATCCTGGCCAAGGACGGCGAGACGGTGGAGCCCGGCGCGCTCCTCGGTTCGATCGTCGAGGCCGGGGCCGGCGGCGGCAAGGCCGCGGCGCCGAAGAAGGCCGAAGCCAAATCCGAGAGCAAGGCCGAGACCAAGCCGGCGGAAGCGCCCGCCCAGGAGTCGTCGGCCGGCTACGGCAACCACGGCGACGCCGCGCCCCAGGCCACCCGCGAGTCCGGCGACCACGGCCCCGCGGTCGCCAAGATGGCCCGCGAGTCCGGCATCGATCCTGCGACCCTGAACGGCAGCGGCAAGGACGGCCGCGTGACCAAGGGCGACATGCTCGAGGCCACGTCGAAGGCTCCCGCCGCGCCGACCCCGGCCCCCGCGCGGGAGGCCAAGCCCGCCGCCCCGCGCGCGCCCTCGAAGCCCGACGATGCGGCGCGCGAGGAGCGCGTTCGCATGACGAAGCTGCGCCAGACCATCGCCCGCCGTCTCAAGGACGCGCAGGACACCGCCGCGATGCTGACGACGTTCAACGACGTCGACATGTCGGCCGTGATGGCGATGCGGAGTCAGTACAAGGACATCTTCGAGAAGAAGCACGGCACCAAGCTCGGCTTCATGGGCTTCTTCACCAAGGCGGTGATCGGCGCCCTCAAGGATGTGCCGGCGGTGAACGCCGAGATCGACGGGCAGGATCTCGTCTACAAGAACTACTACCACATCGGCATCGCCGTCGGCACGGACAAGGGCCTCGTGGTGCCGGTGGTGCGCGACGCCGACGACCTGTCGATCGCCGGCATCGAGAAGAAGATCGCCGGCTTCGGCAAGAAGGCCCGCGACGGCAAGCTCTCCATCGACGAGATGCAGGGCGGGACCTTCACGATCACCAACGGCGGCATCTACGGCTCGCTGATGTCGACCCCGATCCTCAACGCGCCGCAATCCGGCATCCTCGGCATGCACCGCATCGAGGAGCGCCCCGTGGTGCGCGCCGGCAAGATCGAGGCGCGGCCGATGATGTACCTCGCCCTGTCCTACGATCACCGCATCGTCGACGGGAAGGAGGCCGTGACCTTCCTCGTGCGCGTCAAGGAGGCGCTGGAGGATCCGGCACGCCTCGTGCTCGACCTCTAAGGCCCGGCAGCTGCCGTCCGCCGGCCACGCCCCCGCGTGGCCGGACGCTTCCGCGCGCTTCGTCCATCGATGGTGGGGCATGACCCGCCGCCCAATCCAGCGAGTCAGATTCCCATGTCCTACGATCTCGTCGTCATCGGCACCGGCCCCGGCGGTTACGTCTGCGCCATCCGCGCCGCCCAGCTCGGCCTTAAGACGGCCGTGGTGGAGAAGCGGGCCGCCCATGGCGGCACCTGCCTCAACGTCGGCTGCATCCCCTCGAAGGCCCTGCTGCACGCCTCGGAAGCGTTCGAGGAGGCGGGCAAGCACTTCGCCGACATGGGCGTGATCGTGAGCGCGCCCGAGCTCGACCTCGCGAAGATGATGACGTTCAAGCAGGACGGCGTCGACGGCAACACCAAGGGCGTCGAGTTCCTGCTCAAGAAGAACGGCATCGACGCCTATCGCGGCACCGCGCGGCTGGCCGGTGCGGGGCGCGTCGAGGTGCTCTCCGAGGATGGCGGCAACCAGCTCCTGGAGACGAAGAACGTCGTCATCGCCACGGGCTCGGACGTCACGAAGCTTCCCGGCGTCACCATCGACGAGACCGTCGTCGTCTCTTCCACCGGCGCGCTCACCCTGGAGAAGGTGCCGGGCAAGCTCCTCATCATCGGCGCCGGCGTCATCGGCCTCGAGCTCGGCTCGGTCTGGCGCCGCCTCGGCGCCGAGGTCACCGTGGTCGAGTATCTCGACCGGATCCTGCCGGGCATGGACGGCGAGGTCGGCAAGCAGTTCCAGCGCATCCTCGGCAAGCAGGGCATGCAGTTCAAGCTCTCGTCCAAGGTCACCGGCGTCGCCGTCGAGGACGGGACCGCCGCCGTCACGGTGGAGCCCGCCGCCGGCGGCGAGGCCGAGACGCTGACCGCCGACGTGGTGCTCGTGGCCATCGGCCGGGTGCCCTACACCGAGGGCCTCGGTCTGGAGACGGTGGGGGTCGGCCTCGACAACAAGGGCCGCATCCAGACGGACAGCCACTACGCCACCAACGTCACGGGCATCTACGCCATCGGCGACGTCATCGCCGGGCCGATGCTGGCCCACAAGGCCGAGGACGAGGGGGTGGCGGTGGCCGAACTGCTGGCCGGCCAGTCCGGCCACGTGAACTACGGCGTGATCCCGAACGTGGTCTATACCTATCCGGAGGTCGCTTCGGTCGGGAAGACCGAGGAAGAGCTCAAGAAGGACGGCATCGCCTACAACAGCGGCAAGTTCCCCTTCACCGCCAACGGCCGCGCCAAGGTGAACCACACCACGGACGGATTCGTGAAGATCCTGGCCGACGCGACCACCGACCGCGTCCTCGGCGTCCACATCGTCGGGGCCGATGCCGGCAACCTGATCGCGGAAGTCGCGGTGGCGATGGAATTCGGCGCCTCGGCCGAGGACGTCGCCCGCACCTGCCACGCCCACCCGACGCTCACCGAGGCGGTCAAGGAAGCCGCCCTCGCGGTCGGAAAGCGCGCGATTCACATCTGAGCCATACGCCGTCCCGAGAGCGGAAACGGCCGTCGCTTCGCAAGCGGCGGCCGTTTCCGTTCAGGGCTTTGGGCCGCGAGCCGCTCGACCGTCCGGAGCCCGATCAGGGGGCTTGCTCAGGGGGCTTGGTCAAGGGGCTTGGCAGGCCATCACCTCGGCGGCCTGGGCCACGCTGAGGGCGCGTTCGCGAACCTGCCGCGAGAGGCCCGGCCGCTCGGAGACGGCGGACGCTTCCCGCTGGAGGCGGACGTTGCAGGCGCAGGACCGATGCCCGGCCGCGTCGAAGCAGGCATCGTGGCGCTGGCAGGCCGCATCGAGGTCGTCGGTGGGCGGCAGGCCCTCGCCCCGTTGGCCGGTCCCACAATAATTGCCGTGGAACAGGGCCTTGCCCGCCAGAACCTGCGCGAGATCGGCCTTGGGCAGGGGCGGCTCATCGGGTCGGTCGACCGGGGTCAGGTCGTTGGCCGGGCCACCGGCTCGGTCGGCCGAGCCGCGAAGCGCCCTGGGAATGCCGGAGTTCGGGCCGGGCTGGTTCAGGGGCTCGCCGGCCCGTCCGTTGGAATCGGCCAGGTCCGGCAAGGGCGGTGGCGGTCCTGGGCGCACCTCTTCCGCCTCGACGGCCGGTGCCTCCGTCGTGGTCTGGGCCGGTGCTTCCCGGGCCGTCAACAGCAGCAAGGCGGCGATCGCTACGGCGAGGGTGCGAAACCTGTCGGTCAAGGCTCGATCGTCTCCTGTCCCCCCAGACTCCTCCAGCGACGGCCCGGGGCGGGGATGATCCGGTCTCGGATGGATCGTCCCCGTGGGCCACGGAGGCGTCCCCGTCGGTCGGCAGATACGGCGAAGGTGGTGATTCCGTTCCACCCGCGATGATCCGCCCGTTGGCTCTGCGGTGCAGGCGATCGGCTCCCAGAGGTGATTGACAGGCCGGGGCGCGTGCGACCTCTGACGGGGTCAGCAGGCACCGGGAGAAGAATCATGAAGGTCGTGGCGGATCTGTGCATCGTTCCGATGGGCGTCGGCCCCTCGGTCTCGCCCTACGTGAAGGAGATCAAGGCGATCATCGACGCCAGTCCCCTCCATGCCGAGATGCATGCCAACGGGACCAATATCGAGGGCGAACTCGGCGATATCTGCGCCCTCATCGAAGCCTGCGAGGCCAGATTGAGCGAGATCGGCGTGCAGCGGGTCTTCTTCACCATGGCGTTCTCGTCGCGACGCGACAAGGACCAGTCCATGGCGGACAAGCTGAAGGCTGTTCTCTGACCATGACCCGCCACGGCGGGGATCGTCACGGCTTCGCTGGATCCGGTTTCGGTCGATCGAGCCTCTCGCCCGCCTCGCATTCCCGCAGGAAGGTCTCCCGGTGGGCGCTGGCGAGCCTGTTCTCGTCGGCCTGCGCCGCGCAGACCGCCTCGTCGCGCGCCTGCCCGGTGGCGGCCGGGGAGGGGGGCGGCGTCTGAGCCGAGGCCGGGGTCGCCAGCCCGAGGGCCAGGAGCAGGATGTGACGATGCCGGGTTGCCATGGGGGGTCCTTCCGTCCTGTGCGCCGTCCTGTTCGGTCCGCATGCCTGGGCAACGCGGCCGGGAGGCCCTTGATCCGCCGGCCGCCCGGACGGCGATGGTGTGTTGTCGTACGGAGAGGCAAGAAACGGAGAAAGAATTAACTGCCCCTCGGTGATGACTGGACTCTGGCGGCGGTCGTCCTCCTTGCTCCGACCGCCTCACCGCAGACCACCGATAGATGTCAGGGTCCTGACGATGCCTGAGCGACCCGTCTTGCTGCAGCGATTTCGATGGACGCATTCGGCGAGATGGCTGAGTGCCATCAACTTGCTTGCTGTCATCGGGCTCTGCGCCGTCTCGGCCTTCATGCTTTGGCAGATGCGCCTCGATGCGGCCCGGCGCTCGGAGGTGACATCGCGAAGCCTCGTGCAGGTCCTCGGGCGGGATATCGCCCGGAACATCGAGCTCTACGATCTTTCCCTGCGGGCCGTCGTCGACGGCCTGAAGCTTCCCGAGCTTGCCCAGGCCGATCCCGAACTCCGGCAGATGATCCTGTTCGATCGCGCCGCCACGGCCGAGAATTTCGGCCACACCCTCGTGTTCGACAGAACCGGGAAGCTCATCATCAGCTCGAAATCCCTCGCCCCCGAGCCTCTGAACTACGCCGACCGCGAGTATTTCCAGTACCACGTCGCCCATCCGGGCAACGAGCTGCACATCAGCCAGCCCCTGATTTCGCGTCTCACGGGCAAGCGCGTCCTCATCATCAGCCGGCGCCTGTCGGACCCGGATGGCAGCTTCGCGGGGGTCGTCCTCGGTTCGATCTACCTCGACTACTTCCGTCAGCTGTTCGCCGCCGTCGGCGTCGATCATGCCGGCACCGTCACCCTCTACGGTCCGGGTGGCACGATCATCATGCGCGAGCCCTACGACGAGGCCACCATCGGGCGGAGCGTCTCGGCCACGGACAGCTACCGGAGGTTCTTCGATGCGCCGGAGGGTCGCTTCACCGGCCCTGCCATGGTCGGCGAGGGCAGCCGCGACTTCGTGTTCACCAAGGTCGGCGACCTGCCGCTTCACCTCAGCATCGCCGTGGCGCCGGCGGAGATCTATGCAGATTGGTGGCACCGCGCCCTGGTCCTCGGGGCGGTGGTGCTGAGCCTGTGCGCGACCACCATCGTCCTGACCTGGCTGTTCGGGCGCGAGCTGCACCAGCGCAGGGTGGCGGAGCAGGCGGCCCTCGACCTCAACGTCCAGCTGGAGAAGCTGGCCACCACCGATGCGCTGACGGGCCTCGCCAACCGGCGACGGTTCGACGATGCGCTGGAACGCGAATGGCGCCGCGCGGTCCGCAACCAGCTGCCCCTCTCGCTCCTCGTCCTCGATGCCGACTACTTCAAGGGCTACAACGACCGCTACGGGCACCAGCGGGGCGACGAGGCCCTCCGGCTGATCGCGCGCTCCATCGAGGCCAGCATCGTCAATGCCTCCGACACGGCCTGCCGCATCGGGGGTGAGGAATTCGCCGTGATCCTGCCCGAGACCGACGCGGCCGGGGCGGAGATCGTCGCCCACCGCATCCGCGAGGCCGTGGCGGGCTGGAAGATCCCGCATGCGAGCAGCCCCCTCGGGGTGCTCACGGTCAGCCTCGGCTTGGCGCAGATCCCCGAGGTCCGGGCAGCCGATCCCGCCGCCTTCGTCGAGGCGGCGGACCAGGCGCTCTACGCGGCCAAGGCGAACGGGCGCAACCAGGTGCAGGTGCGGCGCCGGGACAAGGCCGGCCTGCGCCTCGCCGCAAGCTGAACCCGGGCCCGGCGGTCGCGGAGACCTATCGCGGCCTGGTCGCCGGGGCGCCGAGTTCCCGGGCGATGCCGTCGAGCCCTTGGTCGTAGACGCCCTCGATGTCGGCCCGGGCCTCGGCCTCGCCCATGCCGGCCGGGTCGAAGGTGGCGCTCCACACCACCGTCGCGCCGGTGCCGTTCGGCCGGACCTGCAGGGTGGCGTTGTAGGCCCCTACGGGCAGGGGGCCCTCGATGAAGGCGTAGCTGTAGCTCATCCCCGCTTCGTCGCGCCGGGTCTCGGCCTCGACGAGGGTGCCGAGGCCTCCGGCGACGACGAGGCGGCGGACGGGCTCGTTGTCCTCGCGGTCGGCGTCGTCCCGGGTCCCGGAGGAGTCGCAGGCGACCACCTGCGGGTGCCACAGGGCGATGGAGCAGAAGCCGCCGATGAGCGCCCACACGGCGGCGGCCGGGGCCGGGATGTCGCGGCTGCGGGAGACCTCGATCGCGCCGGCCGGGCCGGCGAGGAGCGTGAGGGCGATTCCCAGGATGGCCTGCCGCATGATCGTCCCCCCCCTGCCCGGTCAGCGCAACCGGCCGGCGGGCGGGAAGGTTGCGCCTCGCCTCAGGGGAGGGCACCGATGTCGCGCAGGTAGGCGGCGCTCGCCGGGTGCAGCCAGCCCCGGGGCACGGCCTCGACCAGGTTGCGCGGGTCGCTGTCGCCGCCCTGTGGGTCGCTTCGCGCGAGGCTCGCCTGGCTCTGCGCCAGGGCCGCCACGAAGCGCGCCACCCGCGCGCCGTCGATGTCCGGCCGGGCGAGGACGAAGCTCCAGGAGCCCACCGTCTCGATGGGCGCATGCTGCCCGGCGAAGACGTCGGCCGGAACGGTGCGGCGGCGCAGGGATGTCCCGCGTGCCAGGATGCGGTCGATCGCGTCCGGGGCCGGCCCGAAGAAGCGGGCGCCGCCGGGGGCCTCCGCCAGCGTCCGGAAGCCCGGCCACCCGAGCCCCGCCCCCCAGAGCGCCGCGGCGCGCCCATCCTGCACCATGGCCGCCCCGTCGCCGGCCCGGTCGAGGAGGATCGGCTCGATGTCGTGGTCGGGGTCGATGCCCGAACCTGTCAGGACGGTCCGGCCCATGACGGTGAGGCCGGAGGCGTGGGTGCCGAGGACGACGCGCCGCCCCCGCAGGTCCGGCACACCGTGGATCGGGCTGGCCGCCGGAACGACGAAGAGGCCCGGCGAGGCGTTCACCGGCGCGACTACGGTGATCCGAGGCCCCGACTCGGGCTCGGCCCTGAGGGCGTCATAGGCGTAGTCGCCCTGGACCAGGGCGAGATCGACGGAGCCGCCCTTCAGGAGACCGATATTCTCGGCCGAGCCCTTGGAGGGCCGCAGGGCGATGGACAGGGCGGGATCGACCGTGCGGAGCGCCTCCACCAGGGCCTGGCCGAAGGCGGGGAACGAGCCGCCGGGCGTCGCCGTCGCCAGCACGAGCCCGCCCGGCGTGCCGGCCGATCGCACCCGCTCGGACGGGACCAGCGTCGCCGTGGCCGCGATGAGGAATGAGCGCCTGAGCATGGGTCCATCCGCTGGGTCACGGGCCGCATTCAAGCGGAGGCCACGGAGCCTGCGCAAGGGGGCGCCGCACCGGAGCCGCACCCGCGCCGAGGGAGCCAAAACCGGTCTCGGGCGCTTGTTCCGATGAGACGGGGCTCGCTGGGCCCCGCGCCCCATGCCAGCTGACGAGATCCCCATGCGGACCCGATCGAAACTCGGCCTCGCGGCCCTGGCCGTCGTTCTCCTCGGCGGCGCGGCCTTCGTGCGCTTCGTCGTCTATCCCGAGCAGGCCACGCTCGAGGCCTCGGCCGGGCAGGGCGCAAGCCCGACCCTGCCGGCGCCCAACCCGACCCTGATGCCCACCGTGAACATCGCCCGCGTCGCCCGCTGGGAGAAGGGCACCAAGCCGCAGGCCGCGGACGGTCTGCAGGTGGCGGCCTACGCGGACGGGTTCGACCATCCGCGCTGGATGTACCTGCTGCCCAACGGGGATGTGCTCGTGGCCGAGGCCAACAAGCCGCAGACCGACGACCCCTCGACCGGCGTCGCGGATTGGGTGGCCGACAAGGTGAAGAGTCTGGCCGGCGCCGGCGCGAAGAGCCCCGAGCGCATCGTCCTCCTACGGGACGCGAACGGCGACGGCGTCGCCGAGGAGCGCCACGTGCTCCTGAAGGACCTGCACTCGCCCTTCGGCATGGCGCTGGTCGGGTCGGACCTCTACGTCGCCAATGCCGATTCGCTGGTGAAGGTGCCCTACCAGGCGGGCCAGACCGAGATCACCGCGACGCCGGAGAAGGTCGTCGACCTGCCGTCCGGCATCAACCATCACTGGACCAAGAACGTCATCGCCAGCCCCGACGGGCAGAGGCTCTACGTGACCGTCGGCTCGAACAGCAATGTAGGCGAGAACGGCCTCGACAAGGAGACCGGCCGCGCGGCGATCTGGGAATACACGATACCCACCAAGCAGATGCGCGCATACGCCACCGGCCTGCGCAACCCCAACGGCCTCGGCTTCGAGCCGGTGACGGGCAAGCTCTGGACGGCGGTGAACGAGCGCGACGAGATCGGCAGCGACCTCGTACCCGACTACATCACCGCCGTGCAGGAGGGCGGCTTCTACGGCTGGCCCTACAGCTACTGGGGCAACCATGTCGATGCGCGCGTGGAGCCGCAGAGGCCCGACCTCGTCGCCAAGGCGATCGCGCCAGACTATGCGGTGGGCACCCACACCGCCTCCCTCGGCATCGCGTTCTCGCAGGGGAGCCGCCTTCCGGAGGCCTGGACGAGCGGCCTGTTCGTCGCCCAGCACGGTTCGTGGAACCGCCGGCCGAAGAGCGGCTACAAGGTGATCTACGTGCCCTTCAAGGACGGCAAGCCCAGCGGGCAGCCGGTCGACGCGCTGACCGGCTTCCTCAACGCCGACGAGAAGGCCCAGGGACGCCCCGTCGGCGTGATCCTCGACAAGACCGGCGCCCTGCTGGTCTCGGACGACGTCGGCAAGACGATCTGGCGGGTGAGCGCCTCCACCCGGACCCAGTAGGCGCCTCCAGCCGCCGTCCTGCTGAGCAGCGAAAGTCCTGATGACAGAGACCAAGACCGATCCCTCGCGGCGCGCCCTCGTTGGGCGGCCTCTCCGCCGGCATGGTGGCCGTCCTGGGACATTCCGCGGAGGCACAGGAACAGGTCGCGCAGACCGACACCGCCCCGAACCCGCCGCGTAGCCATCCGAAGACCCCCTTCGAGACGCAGCAGCAGGCCTGGCCGGGGCTGGCGGGTCGGATGGTGCCGCGCCCGAACCATGGCGAAACCAGTTACACGGGGTCCGGGCGCCTCACCGGCCGCAAGGCGCTGATCACCGGCGGCGATTCGGGCATCGGCCGTGCCGCGGCCATCGCCTATGCCCGCGAGGGCGCGGACGTGGCCATCAACTACCTGCCGGCCGAGGAGCCGGATGCGGTCGAGGGGTGGGGCTCATCCGGCAGGCCGGCCGGAAGGCGGTGATGCTGCCGGGCGACATCCGCGACGAAGGCTTCTGCCGGCGTCTGGTGGCGGACGCGGCGCGCGAACTCGGCGGCCTCGATATCCTCATCAACAACGCGGTCTACCAGAAGTCCCAGGTCTCGATCCTCGACATCACCACCGAGCAGCTCGACCAGACCTTCCGGACCAACGTCTACGCGATGTTCTGGATCACCAAGGCCGCCCTCGCCCATCTCGGGCCCGGCGCGGCGATCATCAACACCGCGTCGGTCAACGCCTACGAGCCTTCCGAGACCCTGCTCGACTACGCTGCCACCAAGGCGGTGATCGTGAACTTCTCGAAGGACCTCGCCAAGCAACTCGCGGAGAGCGGCATCCGGGTGAATGCGGTGGCCCCGGGACCGTTCTGGACTCCGCTCCAGGTCTGCGGTGGGCAGCCACCGGAAAAGCTGCCGAATTTCGGCAAGGACACGCCGATCGGGCGGCCGGGGCAGCCGGCCGAACTCGCCGGCATCTACGTCCTGCTCGCCTCCAACGAGGCGAGCTACTCCACCGGCCAGGTGTTCGGCGCCGTCGGCGGGCGCGGCGGCCCCTGAAGGCAGGAGACGCGCGGCCGGCGGGCTGAACATCCCGCCGCGCCCGCCGGTCGGCGTCGGACCCGGCGCGAGAGGGCCGGCTCGGTGGCTTCGATTCGTGAAGATGCTGATGAGCCCGAACCCCGCGCGGCAAGTTCGCCGTGCCCCCCCTTTCGACAAAGCCTTCATTCCGAACCGGTGATGCCGTTTCGGTGCCGAGGTCGCGCGCCTCGTCTACGCCGCGCGTTGCGTCAGGAGCCTGGGCGCTGAAGACCCTCGCGGCCGCGTCGGCGATCCATGGAGGCGGACGGAGACAGCGATGCCCAGAGCACGGGAGCGGCCTCCACTGGGTGATCGACAGACGCGTCGGGGACGATGCAAATCCACGCGGCCCTGCCGGCGATGGTCGCTGCCTGAAGCCGGCCGCATTCTGATTGCGACAGGCCTCAGGATGGCCTCTCGGCTCCTGTGATCCGGGTGGATCCTCCGCCGCGAATGGCTCATGAGACACCCGCAATGGTCCTGGCGCCGATGGGGCTCTTCGCGGCCCGCGAGGCTCTGCCGTCAGTCAGTGCGCGATGGCCGATGCGTCGTTGCGGCGCCGACGTCCCAGGTTGAAAATGCTGCGCTACGCGCGTCGTAACGGTGCTTCGTCGGAGGGGGCGGTGCAATCCGAAGAATGCTACGCGAGCACCGGAGGTGCGCTTTGAAAATCACCCGATGCTTGCTGAACGTGGCGATAGGGCTTCTGCTTGGTCTTATCCCGGCGGGCGCCCAACTCAACATGCGCAAATTCCTCGAAGGGCACTGGGTGGGAGAGGATCTTCAGATCCGGGTCGATCAAGATGCCGTTCAGGCGAACGACAATCCGGACAAGCCCTTCGAATGGAGTCCGCTGGTCATCAAGAACGTGACGGGCGGGATGATCGTGTTTCAGATCGGTGCTCGCCAGTACATCGGCCTGATAGAGGGTCAGCAAATGACGGTCACGATTTTAGGGTCCAGTCGCTCGTACGTCTTGACCAAGAATTCCAAGCCGTGAAGCGGCCAGCACGTTGCGAAGGATGGCCCATCGTCTGATCGGGCGGCGGGAGCTTGTCGCGAGGCTCCGCATCGCAGCTGCTGCGGCCGTGGCCCGCTTCGTTCTGCATGTGGTGCGACATGCGCCGGCACCGCCCTTCGATGGCAGGCGGTGTCGCGAAGGGTGCGGCGCAGCGGATGCATGGCCATCGGCTGACGGGGCGCTTCGCACAGCCAGGATGGGATGCTGCGGTATCGCCGCGCGTTGAATAACCGAGACGCGCGTCCCTAACCTACCGCGCCGTCGACGACGTCCGCGAAGCTCGCGGTCAAGCCCGCTCCACCAAATGCCGGGACCAAACATCTAGGGGGAGCGGTACAGACCGTAGGCGAAGAAGCATCCGGCGAAGTTGGCGTAGCCGGCCGGGCCGGCATAATCGACGATCAGCTTGTCATCGACCTTCACCTTCAGCAGACCCTCGCCACCCGCCCCATCCACGAAGTAGATGGCGACCGCGTAGGGGCGATCCCGTTTCAAGGTGAGCAGCGCCTTCGGTCCCAGATCGATATGACGGCCTTGCTCCTGCGACCCTGCTGTCGGGAAGGTTGTCAAATCGACGTAGAACACCTCTTCTCGGGAGTTCCGAGTCCTGGGCTTCATGCCGATCGCGAAGGGTGGATTGCGCCAGCGCTCACCCGGGCCGGGCCGTGAATTATACTGGCAGATCCCGCACCAATCGTGCGTCATCAGCAGGCCCGGGTGAACGGTGATCGTGAAGCTCGCTCGCATCAATTTGCCCGGAGGCCGAACATCCGCCTTGCTGACGTTGAACACCGCCATTGCCCAGGCCGGTGCGTCCTTCACCCGTCCCGCATACTGACGCGCCTCACCGCTGACAGGTCGCCCTTCTGGATGCTGAAGGTTCGAACCCTCCGGCCGTTGAGCACCCTGTCCGTGCACACCCCGCCTGTGATCGGGTGGTCGTGTCGCCAGGCCGGCAACATGAACCGTACAGCGTGTCCATCCTCACTGATGCGCTGGCCGTCGGTGTGCTCGATGATGTCGCTCATGGCGCCTCGCTATGCGTTGCTGTGAGATCAGAACACCATCGCTGGACTTGCCGTCGGCCCTATAGCTGAGTCGGCGGCCGGGTGCCGTGGCTGCCGCCGATCCCGTGGTCGCTTGCCGCGCATTGGTTGGTCCGCGCGGCTGGCCCCCGCATGTCCGCTTCGCCCTCATCGAGCCGGGCGTCGCGTGAACAGACGAGCGCGTTTCGTGATGGCTGCATCCTCGCAAGATCAAAAGGCTCTCGGACACCCGGCATAGTCCACTTATGCGACCCATGTCCCGAAGACTCAACGCCCAAGTGAGCATCCGGGTGCCATATCCTTGCCGCGCATCACCTCTGTCGACAGGGTCGACCTGCCGGCGTTTCCTCCGACGCGATTGCAGTGGGGGTCATCGAAGACCGATCCCCCACCGTCTCGAACCCCCTCGGAACTCCGGAGCGCCATGGAAACCCGAGCCCCCACCGTCCGCACCGCCATCACACACATTGGGATCAACTCGGAGGGCGCCCGCAGCTAGGCGACCAAGTTCCGGACGAAGCCGACGAGTTGGCCCCGACGCTCCAGCATGTCGTTCGTGACGAGAGCGGGCTTAAGATCCCGGGACAACAGCGATCGAAGTTCCTCCTCGGTTTCAGCGGCGTGGATGCCGATTCGCGAGCGGAGCTGGGAGACGGTCGCAAGCTGGTGATCGTTCCGATGCTCGCCGAGCGCCGCTTTCCGCGGAACGATGATGATGGGCTTGCGATACTTATACGCCTTCAACACCGTGCCCATGCCGGCGTGCGCGACGAGGACGTCGCACTTTTTCACATAGTCATCGAATTCGATTGGCGAGTAGTTGGATGCCGCCTGAATATTCCGACACGTGTAAGTTCCTACCCCTGTCTGAGCCATTACCGGCTTTCCAAGATCCGGAGCGATGTCGTCCATCATCTTGATCAGACGATCGAACGGCAGCTGGGTGCCGACTGTTACGATAATCACAGCAGCTCACCGCGATAGAAGGGACCCTTCGGCGTGGCCAAGTGTTTCCACTGCGTCAGCCATTCGTGCACGATGTAGCCTGCGAACTTTCCCGACATGGAAAGCTTCTCGACATTGGCGAAGCTGTCGATCCAGATCGTCTTGGCGCCGGTCAAGCGGCCGAGGACAAGACAGATCAGCCCAGGCGCAGCTCCGGTGGAGATGATGACGTTGGGCCGGACGTTCCGGATGATCTTGATGCACTGCCAAACGCAGGTGAGCGTATCGCCGAGACGATTCCGATTGCAGTCCTTGACCACGAATCCCTGGCGATTGGCCTGCTTGAGCAGATCTTGCGTCGTGGTCACGAACACGGCGTCCTTATCTTCGAACGCCTCTGCCACGATCTGCAATTGTTCCCAGTGACCGCCCATAGAGGCGACCGCCAAAACTCTCGTCATGATTTGCGTTCCTCTCAATCGTTGCCAAAGAGATCGCGTGTGTAGATCTTGGCTTTAACATCAATGAGGTCCGACGACAGACGGTTGGCAACGATAATATCTGACATTGCTTTGAACTGGGCCAAGTCATTGACCACAGGCGAGTTGAAGAACGTCTCGTCCGCCATGGCCGGCTCGTAGACGATGACGGAGATACCTTTCGCCTTGATACGTTTCATGACGCCTTGGACGGACGAGTCTCGGAAATTATCCGATCCATGTTTCATCGTAAGACGATGGATCCCAACAGTCTTCGGCTTGCGCGCCAGAATATCGCTTGCGATGAAATCCTTGCGGGTCGAGTTCGCGTCGACAATCGCGCGCATCAGATTTTGCGGGACATTGGTATAATTGGCCAGCAGTTGCTTGGTGTCTTTTGGGAGGCAGTAGCCGCCGTAGCCGAACGACGGATTGTTGTAGTGGCCGCCGATCCGTGGATCCAGGCTGACCCCACCAATGATCTCGCGCGAATTCAGGCCGTGCTGGGCAGCGTACGTATCGAGTTCGTTGAAGAATGCCACGCGCATGGCAAGATAAGTATTCGAGAAGAGTTTGATCGCCTCAGCTTCGCTCGAATTCGTGAAGAGAACGTCGGCGTCCTTCTTGATCGCACCTTCGCCCAGCAACTCGGCGAATTTCTCCGCGCGCCTAGAATGCTCGCCAATAATGATGCGTGACGGATAGAGGTTGTCATAGAGCGCCCTGCCTTCCCGAAGAAACTCCGGAGAAAACATGATGTTGTTCGTGTTGAAACGTTCGCGGGCCGAGGCCGTGAAGCCGACCGGAACCGTGGACTTGATCACGATTGCGGCGTTCTGGTTGACGGCCAGTACATCGCTGATTGCTGAATCGACGTGCTGGGTGTCGAAGTAGTTGGTTTCTGGATTGTAGTTGGTCGGCGTCGCAATGATCACGTAATCGGCATTATTATAGGCTTCTGTTCGATCGCCAGTTGCTTTCAAGCCTAGGCTGCGATTCGCCAGATAGTCCTCGACCTCAGTGTCCACGATGGGAGAGGTCTTTTGATTCAACATTTCAACCTTGGATGGAACGACATCGAAGGCGACAACATCATTGTGCTGAGCTAGGAGAATGGCATTTGAAATACCGACATATCCAAGACCCGCGACGGCCACCTTCATCAGGCTCACCTTCCAATTCGTTCCAGCAAGCGCGATCAATAGTTTATTGCGCCGCAATACTCAAGCGCGGGGCCTTCGGAGAGTGTCCTGCTCCCCTCTCATCACGCCTTCTCCCGGCAGTCTCGGCGTGAGGTGTTGCAGGGCGTGAGCAGGCGGACGAGGCACCGCGATCTGTTTCGCGAATGCCTCTTCGCGTACGGAGAGGCGGGTCCGCGCACAACCGCCACGCGGGCCATGCCGCATCCCGGTAGCGGGCGATCTGCAGGGTTGGAAAAGGCCTGATGGCGTGCGCGTTGCGCGTCGAAACGGAATGCTTCGCCTCGTCGCTGTGACGCCTGACGCGCCGCTGAGGTGGGGGCTTTGCCGGCAAATCGCGGACCGAATGCCCTGGCTGGTCGGTGGCGCCCTGACGGCGCGAGGCGCTTATGCACGATGTCAGGAGTTGCACGGGCCGCGTCGCGGCCGATCCCATCCGGCATCGACCGCGAAGCTGAGGCCGGCGCCGCGCCCGTGTCTCCGTATCCGGCGGCTTTGCGCTTGGCCGACCATCCCGGTTAGCCCGGTTCGGAGCTGGCCGGTCCGGATCCCTCTGACGGAGCGCACCGGCACCCGCGCGGCCTCTCCGCCAGGCCTGCACGCTGACGGACGGGGTTCGCGCCGCGCCGGCCACCCGGACTGCTTGCAGCGGAGCCGAGGCCTCCGGACGCGTTCGGGGCTGGGCGACGGCTCCCGGCCTACTACTCCATGGTGGGCATGACGAAGTCGGCGCCGGCGCGGATGCCGGTGGGCCAGCGGGTCGTGATGGTCTTCAGGCGCGTGTAGAAGCGGACGCCCTCGGGGCCGTGCATGTGGTGGTCGCCGAACAGCGAGGCCTTCCAGCCGCCGAAGGAGTGGAACGCCATCGGCACCGGGATCGGCACGTTGATGCCCACCATGCCGACCTCGATCCCGTGGGCGAACTCGCGGGCCGCGTCGCCGTCGCGGGTGAAGATCGCCGTGCCGTTGCCGAACTCGTGCTCGTTGATGAGCTTGGCCGCCGTGGCGTAGTCCGGCGCCCGGGTGATCGCCAGGACGGGCCCGAAGATCTCTTCCCGGTAGATCGACATCTCCGGGGTGACCCGGTCGAACAGGGTGCCGCCGAGGAAGTAGCCGCCCTCGTAGCCCTGCAGGCTCAGGCCGCGCCCGTCGACGAGGAGCTCGGCGCCTTCCGCCACGCCCGCATCGATGTAGCCGCTCACCTTGTCGCGGTGCACCTTCGTCACGAGGGGGCCCATCTCCGAGTCCGGGTCCGTGCCCGGCCCGACCTTCAGCGCCCGCACCTTCGGGATGAGCTTGGCCACCAGCGCGTCGGCGGTCTTCTCACCCACGGGCACGGCCACCGAGATCGCCATGCAGCGCTCGCCGGCCGAGCCGTAGGCCGCGCCCATCAGCGCGTCGACCGCCTGGTCCATATCGGCGTCCGGCATGACGATCATGTGGTTCTTGGCGCCGCCCAGCGCCTGGGCGCGCTTCCCGTTGGCGGTGGCGGTGGCGTAGATATAGCGGGCGATCGGGGTCGAGCCGACGAAGCTCACCGCCGCGATGTCGGGGTGATGCAGGAGGGCGTCGACCGCCTCCTTGTCGCCGTGGACCACGCTGAACACGCCGTCCGGCAGGCCGGCCTCCTTGAGCCAGGCGGCGACCAGCAGCGCGGGCGAGGGATCGCGCTCGGAGGGCTTCAGGACGAAGCAGTTGCCGCAGGCCAGCGCCACCGGAAACATCCACATCGGCACCATGACGGGGAAATTGAACGGCGTGATGCCGGCGACCACGCCCAGCGGCTGGCGCAGGGCATGGCTGTCGACGCGGGTGCCGACGTTCTCGGTGACCTCGCCCTTGAGAAGCTGGGGAATGCCGGTGGCGAACTCCACCACCTCGAGCCCGCGCTGGATCTCGCCCTTGGCGTCGGAGAGCACCTTGCCGTGCTCGGCGGTGATCAGGGCGGCGAGTTCGTCGGTGCGCTCTTCGGCGATGCGCAGGAAGGCGTTGAGGATGCGGGCGCGGCGAAGCGGCGTGGTGTGGGCCCAGGCGTGGGCGACCGCCTTGGCGGCCGCCACCGCCGCGTTGACGTCCGCCGAGTTGGCCAGAGCGACCCGGCCGGTCTCCTCGCCGGTGGCGGGATTGTAGACCGGCGCGGTCCGGGTGCTGGTGCCGGCGACGGTCCGGCCGCCGATGAAGTGGGAGATCGCGGTGGGCATCGAGAATCCTGACGGAGGGGGAGTGGAACGATTCAGGCGGCGCGGGCGATGGCGTCGCCGAGGATCGACGCCATGGTGTCGATCTGGTCGCGCTCGACGATCAGCGGCGGCGACAGGGCGACGATGTCGCCGGTGACCCGGACGAGAAGACCGCGCTCGAAGCAGTCGACGAAGACGTCGTAGGCTCGCGCCCCGGGGGCTCCGGGCCGGGACGCCAGTTCGATGCCGGCGACGAGGCCGATGGTGCGGATGTCGATGACGTGGCTGGCACCCCGCAGGTCGTGCATGGCGCTGGCCCAATCCTCGGCGAGCTCCGCTCCGCGGGTGAGCAGACCCTCCTGGGCGTAGATGTCGAGGGTGGCGAGGCCCGCCGCGCAGGCGACCGGGTGGCCCGAATAGGTGTAGCCGTGGAACAGCTCGATCACCGCCTCCGGGCCGTGCATCAGCGCATCGTGGACGCGCCGCGCGCAGAAGACCGCGCCCATCGGCAGGGCGCCGTTGGTGAGGCCCTTGGCAGTGGTGACGAGGTCGGGGATCACGCCGAAGTAATCCGTCGCGAAGGGCGTCCCGAGGCGGCCGAAGCCGGTGATGACCTCGTCGAAGATCAGCAGGATGCCGTGCCGGTCGCAGATCGCGCGCAGGCGCTCCAGATAGCCCGTCGGCGGCAGGAGGACGCCAGTGGAGCCGGCCACCGGCTCGACGATGCAGGCCGCGATGGTCTCGGCCCCGTGCAGGGCGACGAGGCGTTCGAGGTCGTCGGCGAGTTCCGCCCCGTGCGCGGGCAGGCCCTTCGAGAAGGCGTTGCGCTCGGGATCATGGGTGTGGCGCAGGTGGTCGATGCCCGGCAGCAGCGGAAAGACGCGGCGGTTGTTGACGAGGCCGCCCACGGAGATGCCGCCGAAGCCGACGCCGTGGTAACCGCGCTCGCGCCCGATCAGTTTGGTGCGCGTGCCCTGGCCGATGGCGCGCTGGTAGGCCAGCGCGATCTTGAGGGCGGTGTCGACCGATTCGGAACCGGAGCCGGTAAAGAACACCCGGTCGAGCCCGGCCTCCGGGCCGCCCGGCGCGATGGCGGCGAGGCGCTCGGCGAAGTCGAACGCCGCCGGATGGCCCATCTGGAATGAGGGCGCGAAGTCGAGGGTGGTGAGCTGGCGCTCGACCGCCGAGGCGATGCCCTGGCGTCCGTGCCCGGCATTCACGCACCAGAGGCCGGCCGTGCCGTCGAGGACGCTGCGCCCGTCCGTGGCCGTGTAGTGCATGCCCTTGGCCGAGGCGAGCAGGCGGGGCGCCGCCTTGAACTGCCGGTTGGCGGTGAACGGCATCCAGTAGGCATCGAGCCCGGGGGCATTGGCTGCGGGGTGGTGGTCCATGGCAATCTTCAACCCAGAGATGTCGCTGTGCTCGGAAGAAGCGCCGATTGCGACGCCCGGACAAGTCCTTTTCTGCACGCAACGAAGTGCTTGAAAAGGCAAGGGCCGTGCGGGCAATGTCGGTGAATCCTGAACATCCCTAACGGGCGTTCCGCCCCAGGGGCCGACTCACGGGTTTTGATGAGCATCGATCTCGGCGCGCGCCTGCGCTTCGTCCGCACCGCCCATGGCCTGTCGCAGCGGGCGCTCGCCAAGCGCACCGGTGTCCCGAACTCGACGATCTCGTTGATCGAGTCGAACGGTGTGAACCCCTCCGTGGGCGCCCTCAAGCGCATCCTGGACGGCATTCCCATCGGCCTGTCGGAGTTCTTCGCCGTGGAGCCGGAGCGCTCGCGCAAGGCGTTCTACCGGGCCGACGAACTCACCGAGATCGGCCGGGGGCCGATCTCCTACCGGCAGGTCGGCGACAACCTGTTCGGGCGCAGCCTGCAGTTGTTGAGGGAGCGCTACGAACCCGGCGCCGATACCGGCCGGGTGCCCCTGGTCCATGACGGCGAGGAGGGCGGCATCGTCCTGTCCGGCCGCCTGGAGGTGACGGTCGATTCGGAGCGTCGCATCCTCGGACCGGGCGATGCCTATTCCTTCGACAGCCGCCGGCCTCATCGCTTCCGATGCGTCGGCCCCGTCGCCTGCGAGGTGGTGAGCGCTTGCACGCCGCCGACCTTCTGAAGGTGACGTCGTCCGGCGAACGGCCTGGGGGGAAATCTCCCCACTGGCCGCGGACCTGCGATCTGGTATACCACGGATAGACAGACGCTCGGGAGCGCCGCATGACCATCCTCTTCAGCCACGAGGCCGCCCTCGGGCACCAGACCCCGCATGGGCATCCGGAGCGGCCGGAGCGCATGCAGGCGGTCAAGGATGCCCTCGCGACGGAGGCCTTCGCGGCCCTCGACCGCCGGGCGCCGGAACCCGCGAGCCTGGAGACCGTGGCGCTGGCCCATCCCGAGGAATGGGTCCGGGCCATGGTGGCGGCCGCCCCCGCCGAGGGACTGGTCCACGTCGATTCCGATACCGTGCTGTCGCCCGGCACCATCGAATGCGTCCTGCGCGGGGTCGGGGCGGCGGTCCAGGGGGTCGACGCGGTGATGACGGGCCAGGCTCGCACGGCGTTCTCAGCCATGCGCCCACCGGGCCACCACGCCGAGCGCACCCGCGCCATGGGGTTCTGCCTGTTCAACAATGCGGCGGTCGCGGCCCGCCATGCCAAGGCCGCCTACGGGGCGGAGCGGGTGGCCATCGTCGACTGGGACGTGCACCACGGCAACGGAACCCAGGACATCTTCTGGGCGGACCCCTCGGTGCTGTTCTGCTCCACCCACCAGATGCCGCTCTATCCCGGCACCGGCGCGGTCTCGGAGGCCGGCGACCACGACACCATCGTCAACGCTCCCCTGAAGCCCGGCGCCGACGGCGAGCGCTTTCGTGAGGCGTTCACCGCGCGCATCCTGCCGCGCCTCACGGATTTCCGGCCCGACCTGATCATCATCTCGGCGGGCTTCGATGCCCATTGGCGCGATCCCCTGGCCAACCTGATGCTGGAGGCGGAGGACTTCGCCTGGGCCACGCGCCAGGTGATGGAGATCGCGGGGCAGACCTGCGACGGGCGCATCGTTTCCCTGCTGGAGGGCGGCTACGATCTGAAGGGCCTCGCCGAATCCACGGCGGCGCACGTGGCCGCGCTCATGGAGTCGTGAGGCGCAAAAACCCATGACCGCGTCCCGGCCCGGGCTTTCCGCCGGGCGTGCCTGACCCACCTATGTGCCGATGCTGAACGATCGCCGCCTCGCGCGCCTGACCGCCCGTGCCCTCCAGACCTCCCACGGGCGCCCGGGCCAAGACCGCCCCGGGCTTCGCAAGATCGTCAGCTGGAACCTCCTGCGGCGGGTCGGCGCGAATGTCGCCGGAATCGCGACGCTGATCGAGCGCGAGCAGCCCGACCTCGTGCTGATGCAGGAGGCGACCAAGGATATCGAGGCCCTGCAGGCCAAGGTCGGCGGCCACTACGCCTGGGCCCAGATGCCCGGGCGCATCCACGGCCTCGCGGTCTGGAGCCCGACGCCCTTCGCCACCCCCCCGAAGGCCATCGAGCTTCCCGCCGGCGCGATGTTCGACCGGGTGAGCCAGGTGATCGATCTCGGTGAATTCGGCGTCGCCAACGTCCACCTCTCGCACGGGCAGATGCTCAACCGGCGGCAGTTGCGCTGCATCGAGCAGAGCCTGCCGGACCGGGCCGCCGTCATCGGCGACTACAACCTGGTGGGGCCGACGCTCCTGCCGGGGTTCCGCGACGTCGGCCCACGCCTGCCGACCCACGCCATGGCGCGGGTGGTGCCCCTGCGGCTCGACCGCTGCCTCGTGCGCGGATTGACCTGCCACGGGCGCAGCGTGCTGCCGCGCGGCGCCTCGGATCACCGGCCGATCATCGTGCACCTGGCTCCCACCCACGAGATCATCCTGAAGGACACCGCGGAGCCGGAGCGCATCAAAGGTATGGCAGGAGTAATCGGACGCCTGCGTCGCGCAGCCGGACGGGGAGACCGCGCCGGGACAGGTGCTCGCGCGTCAGCCGGACGCTCATCTTCTCCTGCATGAACGCGTCGAGGTGTCGGGCGAGCCCGGAATCATAGACCTCGACGTTCAGCTCGAAATTCAGGCGGAAGCTGCGGGTGTCCCAGTTGGCGCTCCCGATGAAGCACCAGGCATCGTCGATCACGAGGAGCTTGGCATGGTCGAAGGGTGGGTCGTCGAGCCAGATCCGGACGTCGCTGCGCAGGAGGGGGTCCACATGGGCCCGGGTCGCCCAGTCGACCACCGCGTGGTCGCTGGCCATGGGAATGATGACGTCCACCGTCAGGCCGCGCAGGGCCGCCAGCGACAGGGCGCTCACCAGCACCTCGCTCGGCAGGAAGTAGGGCGTCATCAGGCGGATGCTGGTCCGGGCGCAGGTGATCGCCTCGAGCACCACGAGTTCGATCTTGCGCAGGTCCGCGTCCGGCCCCGAACTGACGACCCGGGCCTGCGTCTCGCCCCGCGCGGCGAGGGGCGGAAACCAAGCGGGGCCGTCCAGCTCCTGGTCCATCACGAAGGCCCAGTCGCTGGCGAAGGCCGCCGTAAGCTGGGTCACGACCGGCCCCTCGATCCGGAAATGGACGTCGCGTACCGGTTCCGGCGGATGGGTCGCCACCCGGTTCTCGTCGGCGATGTTGATGCCGCCCGTGAAAGCGAGGGTTCCGTCGAGGATGAGCAGCTTCTTGTGGGTGCGCAGGTTCAGGAACGGCATCCGCCAGGGCAGGACCGAGTGCATGAACCGGCCGACCGGCACGCCCCGCCGCCGCAGGCCGCCATAGACCGCGGCGAAGAAGTAGCCGCTGCCGATGCCGTCCACCAGAACCCGGACGGCGACGCCCCGGTGATGGGCATCCTCCAGTGCGTCGAGGAAGGCTCGGCCGATCTCATCCTTGCGGAAGATGTAGCTCGACAGGGCGACGGAGTGCCGGGCCTCGCGAATGGCGGCCAGCATCGCCGGATAGACCGTATCGCCGTTGCGCAGCGGCATGATCCGGTTGCCCGCTTCCAGCGGAAGGCTGGTGATGCGCCGGACTGCCTGGTCGAGGGGCTGGAACCGCTCCGGCAGAACGGGAGGCGGAGCCGGGCCACCCGCGCGCCGCGGGCTCGCTTGAGAGGGCTTGATGCCGAGCTTCTGCGCCCGTCGGGTGACCCGATTGACCCCGAGCAGGGCATAGAGCGCGCTGCCGAAGAGGGGGGCCAGCCAGACCAGGCCGATCCAGCCGATGGCCGCCCCGACCTCCCGCTTGCGCAGGAGGACATGGATGCTGACGAGGCCCGAGAGGGTGGCACCGAGAACCCAGAAGACCTCGGTCCGGATCGACGTCAGGGCGCCGATCCATGAGAGCAATGCCTGTTCCAACGCCGCTCCCGCTTCGCGATACCCTGGCGGCATACGCCAAGGTCGGTCGGAGCACCACGAGCGAGCACGGAATTTTGAGCCGGCATGGCTCAGCAATCTCCAGCGCTTTCGCAACGGATGAGCCATATGTTCCGCGCCCCAGCACTACTTGGACACTTCAACCTCTGAGGGGAGTTTGAAGCGCCTTCGACATCGCGGGCACAGGACGGGTGGGACGAGTCTAGCGAACACCGGTCCGACGATGGCCCGCCCGGCGGGCAGGCTGAGTGCGGGCGTCAAACCCGGAAGGGGGGGCGTCATTTTTTCCCGCCTCGTCCGACGATGCTCGGCGAGGCGCAGGTTCTGCAGGTAGGTGCAGGCGATACACAACATCAGCGCGTGTCGATGGAGCCCCGTCCAGGAGCGTTCCTGGAAATGATCGAGGCCGAGTTCTTCCTTGAACTGCTGGTGGGCCTGCTCGCAGATCCCGGGAGCCTTGATCGTGCCTGCCAGCGTGCGGCGCGACGTGTCGGGTGGCAGGTTCGACAGGTCATATTTGCGCTCGCCCGACGAGAGCGACTCGCCCACGAGCCAGACCTCCTCGCCCGGCAGATGCCGGTTTTTGCCCCAGACCGGACCGTCGCCGGCCCGCACCCGGATGGCGGCGAACCGGGCCGAGAGCTTGCCCTTGGTACCCTAGCGCCAGGGCAGATCGGCCCGCATGGCCTCAGCGTCCTGCGACTCCTGGTTCGGCATGGGCCTGCGGGGGCGACCCGTCGTCGGTGCGAGCCGTACGTCGGACCCGTAGACCTTCTGGTTCCTGACAATGCCCATTGCTCAGCGCAAGTCCCGCACATTCGGTCCGTGACGGAAGGCGGCGCTGATACCGCAGCCGGCCTCCGCCAGCAGCGTGCCGAAGCACAGACCCTCCGCCCTCGGGCGATCGAGTTCGGACAACGCGATCTCGCCCTTGCTCCGTGGCACGGTCGCTGGCTCGGGCACATCGGCCTGCACGCACTGCTGTGGATCGCTCGCTCGGGCCGCGGGTAGTGACAGGCTTAAAGCCACCAGCACGGGCACCTCGCCCTGCGCCAGGGTAAGCGAGA